>JAEHDK010000543.1 GCA_016880465.1 Micromonosporaceae bacterium | reverse complement strand
GCCAACGCCGGGCCACCGGCGAGGCTGACCGTACGCCCGTGGAAGTTCGTCCGCGCCAGACCCGCGGCGTACGGCGAGCCGGCGACGGTACGCAGCGCCAGCCGGGCCAGCCCGGCGCCGAACGCCGCGGCCAGCGCCCGCCGCATCACTCCTGCCACTTCGGCATCAGGCTGCCCGCGGAGATGCCGTAGTGCCCGGCCTTCACGGTCCCCGCGGCGGCGGGCCGCAGTTGCTCGACGAGGGCGAGCACGGTGGAGATCCGGCCCTGGGTCGTGTTCACGTTGTCGGTCGTGGAGACGGTCTTGCTGAGCGCCGGGTCACGGCGCACCTCGGAGACCGTGTTGCCGGCGCCGGAGACCCCGTTGGCGGCGAGCACGATCTCGCTCGCGTCGTCGAACTGGGCCACCAGGGTCAGCATCGCGGCGTTCTTCTTCGGCGCCTCGCGGTCCACGTAGGGGTCGCCGGCGATCACGATCACCGCCTCGGCCAGGCCGGTCGGCTGCGTGTCGTACGCGATGTACCCGGCATCGTGGTACGCCTCGAGCACCACCGTACGGTCCGACGCGGGGACCGCCGCGCCGGTCTTGCGGTCGAACAGCACCGCGGCGAGCAGCGCGCTGGAGGTCTCCACGCCGTCGCTGTTGTGCGGCAGGTTGGTGGTGAGGCTCGGCGGTATCGAGCCGTCATGCGCGAGGTTGAGCAGCAGCACGTTGTTCGTCGGGTTGGTGAACCTGTCGGTGATGTCCACCCGGCCGGTGACCTTGGCACCGGCCTTCGTCAGCATTTCGACGACACCGTCGACATAACGGCTCGCCGACGGCAGCGACACCACCGCGACCCGGCGGTCGGCCAGCCGCCCGCCGAGCAGGAACGGCGCGGCCTCGGCCGCGAAGTCCTCCTGCCGGCTGACGTCCTCCTCCATCTGGCTGACCTGGTCGCGGAGCAGCTTGTTCTGGTTGCCGAGCCCGTTGACCGTATCGTTGAGATTGTCCGCCACGGGCCCGTTCAGCGCGGCGGTGCCCACGACCAGCCCGATTGCGAGGGCCAGGAAGACCGCGGTCAGCGACACCACATGGTACCGAAAGTTGATCACGAGACTGCGCCTTCGGGTCGGGGGCGGTCAGAAGAGCTGCCGCACCTGAAACATCAGATTGTCCCACCACTCCGCGAGCACAGCGAGATAGGCCTTGCCGACGGTGGATACCGCGACGGCCGAGGCCATCGCCGCGATGGCCGAGAGGATCAACAGCAGCAGCGACGATCCGTTGATGTTCTGGCGGTACAGCCGGCTCACGCCCTTGGCATCGACCAGCTTGCCGCCGACCTTGAGCCGGGTGAGGAGGGTGGAGCCCATCCCGCCACGGCCCTTGTCGAGGAACTCGGTGAGCGTCAGGTGGGTACCCACCGCGACGATCAACGAGGCCCCCTTCTCGTCGGCGAGCAGCATCGCGAGGTCCTCGCTGGTGGCCGCCGCGGGGAACGTCTCGGCCGCCACGCCGAGCCGGCGGGTGCGCTCCAGCCCGGGCGCGCGCCCGTCCGGGTACGCGTGGACGATCACCTCGGCACCGCAGCGCAGCACGTCGTCGGTGACCGAGTCCATGTCGCCGACGATCATGTCGGGCGTGTACCCGGCCTCGACCAGCGCGTCGGCCCCGCCGTCCACGCCGATCAGTACCGGCTTGAACTCGCGGATGTACGGCCGGAGCACGTCGATGTCGGCCTTGTAGTCGTACCCACGCACGACGATGAGGCAGTGCCGCCCGGCGATCCGGGTCGCCACGTCCGGCACGCCCACCCCGTCAAGCAGCAGGTCACGCTCCTGCTTGAAGTACTCCATGGTGTTCGCCGCGAACGCTTCGAGCTGGACCGACAGTCCTTCGCGGGCGTCCGCCATCGCCTTGGCCACCGACTCGGCGTCCTGCCGTACGCCCAGCGCCAGCGGTTCGCCAGCCCGGTAGACCGTGTTCCCGTCGATCCGTACCGGGTCACCCTCGCGGATCTGCTGGAACAGCCCCTCGCCCAGGTCGTCGACCAGCGGGATGCCGGCCTGGATCAGCACCTCCGGCCCGAGGTTGGGGTAGCGCCCGGACACCGACGGTTTCGCGTTGAGCACCGCGGCCACGCCGACCGCGACGAGTGAGTCGGCGGCTACCCGGTCGAGGTCGAGGTGGTCGATGACCGCGATATCGCCCGGTCGCAATCGGCCGACCAGGCGCTTGGTACGCCGATCGAGCCGGGCGGTTCCGGCTACTATGCCGGGTTCCGCGCTCCGGGTACGGCGCAACGTGGGTAGACGCATCGCCTGCCATCCTGGCATGCCCGCTCCAGTAATGCCGGCCGACATGCAGGTAACTCCGTGGTGCTGGTCACCACGCGTGACTGGTCAGCCGGGCGTGGGCCGCTTCTCCCGGGCGGCGACCGCGAGCAGCTCCTCGGCGTGCGCGATGCCGAGGTCGGAGTCGGGCAGGCCGGCCAGCATGCGGGCCAGCTCGCGGGCGCGCTCGGTGTCCTCGACGACCCGGACGCCGCTGGTCGTGACCGCACCCCCGGTGTCCTTGGCGACCACGAGGTGCCGGTCGGCGAACGCCGCGACCTGTGGCAGGTGGGTAACGACCAGCACCTGGTGCCGCCGTGCGAGGCGGGCGAGCCGGCGGCCGATCTCGACCGCCGCCCGGCCGCCCACACCGGCGTCGACCTCGTCGAAGACCAGCGTGGGCGGGCCGCCGACACCGGCGAACACGACCTCGATCGCGAGCATCACGCGGGACAGCTCGCCGCCCGAGGCGCCCTTCTGCAAGGGCAGCGAGGGGGCGCCCGGATGGGCCAGCAGCCGCAGCTCGACCTCGTCGGCACCGTCGGGCCCGACGCCCGTCTCGGTGCCGCCGATCGGCAGGCTCGGCTCGCTCCTGCCCGCCGGCTTCGGCAGCACCGCCACCTCGATGCGGGCGTGCGGCATGGCCAGCCCGGTCAGCTCGGCGGTCACCTCGGCCGCGAACCGCTCGGCGGCCTCGCGGCGGGACGCCGACACCTGCCCGGCGAGCTCGGCCACCTCACCGGCCAGCCGCTGCCGCTCGCGGTCCAGCTCCTCCAGCAGCTCGTCCGAGGTGTCCAGCTCGCCCAGCCGGTTGCCGGCCCGCTCGGCCCAGGCGATCACCCCGTCGACGTCGTCCGCATACTTGCGGGTCAGGCCGCGCAGTGCGGCCCGGCGCTCGTGCAGCGCCTGCAGCCGGGCCGGGTCCGCGTCGAGGCCGGCCAGGTAACCGGCCAGCTCGGCCGCGACGTCGCTGACCAGGGTGGCCGCCTCGGCGAGCCGGCCTTCGAGATCGCCGAGCTGATGGTCCACAGTGGACTGGGCGGCCAGCGTGCGGCGGGCGGAGCCGAGCAGGCCGGTCACGTCGGGCGAGTCGTCGCCGGCCTCCGCGCCCCCGGCGATCGACTGGTACGCCAGCTGGGCCGCCGTGCGCAGGCCCTCCGCGTGCTCCAGTCGCTGCGCCTCGGCGCGCAGCGCCTCGTCCTCGCCGGGCTGCGGATCGACCCGGGTGATCTCGTCGAGCCCGAGCCGGAGCAGATCGGCCTCCTGGCTGCGCTCCCGGGCGTTGCGCCGCCGGTCGGCGAGGTCGTCGGCGACCTGCCGCCAGTGCAGATAGGTCTCGCGGTAGAACGCGAGCAGCTTCTCGTGCGCCGGACCGGCGAACCGGTCGAGCGCGCCGCGCTGCTCGGCCGGCCGCAGCAGCCGCAGCTGGTCCGACTGGCCGTGCACGGCAACGACCTGCTCGCCCACCTCCGACAGCACGGACACCGGCACGCTGCGCCCGCCGACGTGGGCGCGCGACCGGCCCTCCACCGTCACCGTGCGGCTGAGCAGCAGGGTGCCGTCGTGATCGGGTTCCGCACCGGCGTCGACGAGCCGGGACAGGACCGCCGAAGCCAGGTCACCCGTCAGCCGTAGGCAGCCGTCGACCACCGCCCGACCCGGTTCGCTGCGCACCCGCGCGGCGTCGGCGCGGCCGCCGAACAGCAGGCCGAGCCCGGTGACGACCATCGTCTTCCCGGCACCGGTCTCCCCGGTGATCACGTTCATCCCGCAGGTCAACGGCAGCGTGGTGTCGTCGATGACACCCAGACCGGTGATGCGCAGCTCCTCAAGCACAGCCCCAGACACTATCCCCGGGGTCCGACAATGCCCAACTGACGGCGCTTACTGGGCGATTCCGCGCCAACCCTCTACGGGCAGCTCAAACTTGGCGACCAGCCGGTCGGTGAACGGTTGCGGGCGCAGCCGCACGACCCGTACCGGCAGCGCACCGCGGCTCACGGTCACCCGCGAGCCGGGCATCAGGTCGAACGTGCGGCGCCCGTCGCAGGACAGCACCGCGACCGGGGAGTACGGCTCGACGATGACCGAGATCGTGGAGGTCGGTGCGGTGACGACCGGCCGGCTGAACAGCGCGTGCGCGCTGATCGGAACGACGAGCAGCGCGTCGACCTCCGGCCAGACCACCGGCCCGCCCGCTGAGAACGCGTACGCGGTCGAGCCGGTCGGGGTGGCGCACACGATGCCGTCGCAGCCGTACCGGGACAGCGGCCGCCCGTCGATCTCGACGATCACCTCGAGCATCTTGAGCCGCGAGCCCTTCTCGACGCTGATCTCGTTGAGCGCCCACGAACTGGCGATCACGCGGCCGTCGTGCTCCGCGGTGACCGCGACGGTGACCCGTTCGTCCACTGTGTACGCCCGGTCGACGACGTCGCGCACCGCGGTGTCGAGGTCCCCGATCTCGGCCTCGGCGAGGAAACCGATCTTGCCCAGGTTGATGCCGAGCAGCGGCACCATGGCCGGCCGCGCGAGCTCGGCGGCCCGCAGGAACGTGCCGTCCCCACCGAGCGCGAACACCATCTCCACGCCGTCGGCGGCGCCGGCGCCCTGCACCGGGAGCACGCCGGGCAGGTCGAGATCGGCCGCCTCGTCCGCGACGGCCCGTACCTCGAAACCCGCGTCGATCAGGTCGGCGGCGACCGTACGGGCGTGCGCCGTGCTCTTCTGCCGGCCGGTGTGGGTGACCAGCAACGCCGACCGTTTCACGCCGCACCCCCGGCATGTCGCACCTCGGCCTCGTCGACGGGTGGCGCACCGCGTCGCAGCCACAGGAAGAACTCCACGTTGCCGGCTGGTCCCGGCAGCGGGCTGGCGACCACGCCGGCCACGCCGAGGCCCAGCCGGCTCGCCGCGCCGGCGACGCCGAGGACCGCCTCCGCGCGCAGCGCCGGATCGCGTACGACGCCCCGCTCGATCCGGTCCCGGCCGACCTCGAACTGCGGCTTCACCATCGGTACGAGGTCGCCGTCGGGTTCGGTGCTCGCGACGAGGGCGGGCAGGACCAGCCGCAGCGAGATGAAGGACAGGTCCGCGACGGTCAGCTGGGCGGGCCCGCCGATCGCGTCCGGCGTGAGGTCCCGGACGTTCGTGCGGTCGAGTACCCGCACCCGCGGATCGGTACGCAGCGCCCAGGCCAGCTGCCCGTACCCCACGTCGACGGCGACCACCTCGGCGGCACCGTGGCGCAGCAGCACATCGGTGAAGCCGCCGGTGGACGCGCCCGCGTCGAGGCAGCGCCGGCCGGCCACGACCAGCCCGCGCGGTACGAAGGCCGCCAGCGCCCCGGCGAGCTTGTGCCCGCCGCGCGACGCGTACTCGTCGCCGACCGCGCCGGCCAGCAGGCGCACCGGCTCGGCCGGGTCCACCATCGCGGCCGGCTTGCGGGCGGGGTTGCCCCGCACCTCGACGCGGCCGGCGGCCACCAGCTCGGCCGCTTGCTCCCGGGAGCGCGCCAGGCCGCGGCGGACCAGCTCCGCGTCCAGACGTCGGCGCGCCAAGGTCACCTCAGGGGTTCTCGTCAATCGTGGAGAGGGCCTCCTGGAGCGTACCCAGAGCCGCGTCGTACGCCCCGATCTGCTCGATCGGCGGCAGCGCGGCGGCCTGCTCCAGGGTCTCCAGCGCGGCATCGACCTTGGGGTGCCCGGTACGTGGCCGCGCCGGTGGCTCGTACCCGGTCGGCTCGATCTCGGCGGTGGGTGCGTCGTCGACGGGTTCGAAGCTCGCCGTGCCGGTGGCGTCCGGGTTCACCGCGGCTCCGCCCCGGCCGCCTTGGCGGTGGCCTTCTTCGCGGCGGTTCGCTGCGCCGTGGTGGCCTTCTTCGTGGTGGCCTTCTTCGTGGTCGCCTTTCGGGGGCTGGCCTTCTTCGCGGCGGCCGTCTTCGCGAGCTCGTCCTCCGGCGCCGGCTGTGCGGCCGGCGCGGGCGCCATCCGCTTGGCGACGGTCTTCTTCGCCACGGTCTTCTTCGCCACCGTCCTCGTCGCCGCGGCCTTCGTCGCCGCGGCCGGCGGTGCGGCCGGTGCCGCGGCGCCGGG
>JAEHDK010000542.1 GCA_016880465.1 Micromonosporaceae bacterium | reverse complement strand
TCGGCGGACGGCTGGCGGTACCCGCCGTGCTGGGCAGCCGGGCGACCGACACGCTCGCCGGGCTCGGTCCGCCGCCGCTGCGCGACGGTACCCGGCTGCCGCTCGGCGCCGGCCGTCCTGATCCGTCCACAGTGGATTTCACTCCGTGGGAACCGCCGGGCGCGCCCGTACCGCTGCGCATCCGGTTCGGCCCGCGGGCGGACTGGTTCACCGCGAGCGCGCGCGACCTGCTGTGCTCGACCACGTACCACCTCAGCCCGGTGAGCAACCGGGTCGGCGCGCGACTGGTGGGCGACGTGGCCCTGCCCCGGGCACGCCACGGTGAGCTGCCGAGCGAGGGCATCGTGCTCGGCGCGGTGCAGGTACCACCGGACGGCCAGCCGCTCGTCGTCCTGGCCGACCATCCGACCACCGGCGGGTACCCGGTGATCGGCGTGGTCGAGACCCCGGACCTGGCCGGGCTTGCGCAGGCCCGGCCCGGCACTACCGTGACCTTCTGGGGACGTGAATAGCGACCTTGGCGAGGGCTTCGGCATCTGGCGGCTCGGCGACGACCCGGCACTGCTCGACGTGGTGACGTCGGCGAACGTGGCGTGCGGGTTCCACGCCGGCGATCCCGCCACGATGCACCGGGTGTGCGTCGCGGCGGCGGAGCGCGGGGTCGCGGTCGGCGCGCAGGTCGGGTACCGCGACCTCGCCGGCTTCGGCCGCCGGCGGATCGACTACGACCTCGACGAGCTGCGCGACGACGTGCTGTTCCAGATCGGCGCGCTCGAGGGGTTCTGCCGGGTCGCGGGCGCACGGGTGCGGTACGTGAAGCCGCACGGCGCGCTGTACAACACCGCCGCGGTGGACGAGGGGCAGGCGTCCGCGGTCGTGGCGGCGGTACGGGCGTACGACGCCGGGCTGCCGGTGCTGTGCCAGCCTGGCTCGGTCCTCGCCGGGCTCGCGGCGGCCGCCGGGCTGCGGGTGGTCGCGGAGGGCTTCGCCGACCGGGCGTACCAGCCGGACGGGCGGTTGGTACCGCGGTCCGTGCCCGGTGCGGTGCTCCACGATCCCGCGGTCGTGGTGGACCGCGCGGTGCGGATGGCCGTCTCCGGCACGGTCGTAGCGCTGGATGGCACCGAGGTGGCCGTACCGGTCGAGTCGTTGTGCGTACACGGGGACACACCGGGAGCGGTGACCCTCGCCCGGCGGGTACGGGACGGGCTGGCGGCGGCCGGCGTCCCGGTCAGTACTCCCGGCGCCGGCGCATGGTAGTGCTAGCCACCAGCACGAGCAGCAGTCCGGCGCCGACGATCAGCGTGGTCAGCCCGATCAGCCGGATGTTCGGCGATCCGGCCGACGGCAGCGAGCCACCGGTGCGCCCGGTTCCCTCGCTCTGGGTCGGTGCCGGCTCACCCGGTGTCGCGGTGCTCACGTCGACATTGGCCGTCGAGGAGTTGTTGCCCGGGTTGGGGTCCGTCGTCGAGGCGGCGGTGTTGGCCGTGAGGGTGATGGCGGCGCCGTCGGCCGTACCCGGGTTTACGGTGACGACGAGCGTGAACGCGGCCGACGTACCGGCCGGCAGGGTCGGCCGGGTAGCGGTGATCGTGCCGGTACCGCCGGCCGGCGGGGTTCTCGCGGTCCAGCCCTCCGGCGCCGTGAACGAGGCGAAGGCGGTGTTGGCCGGGACGAGCGCGCTGAGCGCAGCGCTGGCCGCAGCCACCGGACCGCTGTTCTTGACGGCGACCGTGTAGGTGATCGTGCCGCCGGCGCTGACCGGCGACGGTACCCCGGACGCAGTGACCGCCAGATCCGCCGCGACCGCGACCGCGGTGCTGACGGTCGCCGAGTTGTTGCCGTTGTTGTTGTCCGCGGTGGCACTGTTCCCCGACGTGGTGAGGCTGATCGTCGTCCCCGCCGCCGTACCGGCGTCGACCGTCACCGTGAGCGTGAAGGTGGCCGTTGCCCCCGATGCCAGATCGGGGCGGGTGGCGGTGATCGTGCCGGTACCGCCGACCGCCGGAGTCGTCACGGACCAGCCCGCCGGTGCGACGAACGAGGCGAACACCGTACTGCCCGGGATGTTGGTGGTGAGCGACAGGCTCGTGGCGAGGGCCGGTCCGGCGTTGGCCACGCCGAGCGTGTAGCTGAGCGTTCCGCCGGGACCGACCGGATCGGGGCTGTCGACCGCGGCGACCACGAGGTCGGCGGTGTTGAGGACCTGGACGCTCACATCGGCCCGGTTGTTGCCCGGGTTCGGGTCGGCCACCCGGGAGCCGGAGCTCGCCGACATCGTCACGACGGTGTCGTTGCCGGTACCCGGCTCGACGGTGACCACCAGCGTGAACGTGGCCGTCGCACCGGACGCGAAGCCGGGGCGGACCGCGCCGATCGCGCCGGTGCCGCCGGCCGGTGGCGCGGTCACGGTCCAGCCGGACGGTGCGGTGAAGGAGGTGAACCGGGTGTGGCCCGGCACCGTGGTGCCGACCGACGGGCTGAGGGCGACGGTGGGGCCGGAGTTCACCACCTTGATGGTGTACGCGATGGCGCTGCCGGCACCGGCCGGGTTCGGGGTCGCGGTCACCGCCGTGTTCATGTCCGCCTGGTCGACCAGCGCGGCCAGGTTCGGGTTGGCGGGTGCGGCCAGCGCCGCCCCCGCCAGCATGCTCACCCATGCCAACCGCCCCATCGGCCCCGATGCTAGTACCGGCTCGATACGGTGGCGTAACGATCTTGGTGGCGCGCCGTCGTACGGGGTAGCCGCCGGCCGCGGACCCCCGTTGCCGCGACGCGCCGAATGCGGCCCGGCTGCGTCGAGGGGTCATCACCGTGGACCGAAGGTGAACGGACCCCCTCTGTCACGGCACTCGGCCAACCTGATCCGCGGCTGGCGGCTGCGGCGGACC
>JAEHDK010000541.1 GCA_016880465.1 Micromonosporaceae bacterium | reverse complement strand
GAATGCGAGTGGCTCGTCGCCAACGACGTCCTTCCCACCGACGTGGTCACACGCAACCGCCGGCTCGCCGAGACTGCGCTCCGTCCGTGGACACCGGTGTTCATCCACGGCGACCTGCAGGTCGACCACGTCTTCGTCGACAGTGACGAGGTCACCGGCGTCGTCGACTGGTCCGAGGCGTCCCAGGGCGACGCACTCTTCGACCTCGCCATCCTCACGCTCGGACACAAGGAGCACCTTGGCGACGTCGTCGCCGGCTACGGCATCGACGTCGACCGCGACCTCATCCGCGCATGGTGGTCGTTGCGATGCTTGACCAACGTACGCTGGCTGGCCGAGCACGGCTACGGCTCGCCGGACGAGTTCCCCGAGGTCGCCCTGCTGCGATCCCGGCCGTGAGGCTGCACGAGCCCGACGGCCACGAGCGGTGACATGGGGGCGCGGCTGGATATGCCGTTGCCACCGATCGCGGCGAAGGCGGAGCCGTCGTAGCTCACGACCGGTGCGCGCCATCGCCGACGGGTGTCTATACCTCAGTGTTTCAGGATCATGATGGCATCAATGTGCGACGATGTGTTGGTTTCGGGTTGAGCATTGTTCCGGGCCGACGGCGTGGTGGTGCGCCGCGTGTCGCCGCGGTGTGCGCCGTTCTCCGGGCGGTGGATGCCTTGCTGGTCTTTGGATGGGAGCGGTGTTCAGGCGGGCGTGGGGAGTGCGAACAGTCGGGTGAAGATGGTCTGGATGTGGGTGGTCCAGGGCCAGTCGGGTGGGAAGTTGAGCCGGCGTTCTCGTGCGCCGCGGGTGAGGCTGGCCGGGGCGTGGAAGATCTGGAATTGCAGGGTGGCCGGCTCGGCGCGGGCCAGCGGGCCGTGACAGGCGAGCAGTTTGAGCCAGGCGATCAGATCGGTGGCGATGGCCTGGATGCGGTACCAGGCGGTGTTGACCGTGTACTTCTTCGAGGGCAGGCGGCGGGCGCCGGTGGTGTTGCCCCGTTTGAAGTGGTCTTCCACGCGGGCGTGGACTCGGTGGCGGCCGTCGAGCCAGGCGGTGATCTGCTGCGGGGTCTCCTCGGGTGTCGGGGGCAGGTTGTGGTTGGTGGCGAACGCCTCGTAGCGCCAGCCGGCGGCGGTTGTCTGTAGGTCCAGTTCCAGTTGCTCGACGCCTTTGAGCGGTTTCGGGGTGGTGTCGCGCAGGGGTTTGACCCGGCGGACGAACACCCGGATGCCGGGTGGCCAGGTGTGCAGGTGGGGCAGCAGGTGGGTGATCTCGGCGACCTCGCCGACGGTGTCGGGGCCGGACTCGACCTCCAGGCGGGCCGGAATGCCGGGCAGCCCGTCGGCGGCGAGCATCGGTGTCCACGCGGTGGCGGGCGGCAAAGCGATGGCCCTGCCGGTGTGCTTGTCAACGGGCCACCCGACGGAGTACTCCACCCGCATGCCGGGATCATCCCCGTACGCGGGGCGGTTGAGGCCCTCGATCCATGCCAGCAACTGGTGGGTGGCCCCGGCACCGTCGGCGGTGATCAGCAAATTGCGCCGCCACCGGGCAGGCACGGCGGCGATGGCCCGCGCCAGCATGGCGATGTGGTCGCCGGCGTCGTTGGCCCCGGCGTTGCCGGGGCGCAGTTGCTCGGCCAGGCATTCGGCGGTGTTGTCGCAGATGACCGCCATGGGGTGGTGGCCGTAGCGGCCGCGCAGCCTGGCGCTCGCGCACGACCGCCCGGGCGGCCTGGATGCGGTCGAGGACCGGCTGGTCGAGTTCGGCCAAGGTACGGCAGAGCGTGGCCGGGGAGGCGACCGCGCCGAGCAGGTCCTTCTGGTGGCGCAGGATGTTCATGGCGCGCATCGTGTTTCCGCCGCTGGCCATCATGACCGCTGTGTCGCAATGAGAGCGTCCCGCCGGGCACCTCGGCCGGGCCCCGTCAGGCCTTTGACCGTAGCTCCATTAAACAAGTAGCCGCGATCCGCGCGCCCCGCTGCGGTGGTAGCCGTCGGCCCGCCATGCCCGGCCCGCAGGCTTGCCGCCCGGGCGGGCCGGACACGTGCCTGGACAGCGGTCGAACCTGTTTCCGCTGCTCATCGCACTGTCAATTGATCTTGGCATTGGCCGCGTCTCAAGTAAACGGCGTCTGAGCTGCGGTTGTGAGTCTGTGTGAGAGATCAAGTGCACCCAACTTGTCATCAGTCGAACCCAAACCTGCTGGTCGCTGGCCCGGTGGTCTCCGCCGGTGCTCGCCACACCAAAGTGCGTCGGAATGGCTATCGGAAAGGTTGACTCGACCGGTCGACATGGGCGTAGGTGTCTGGCCAAAGGCCGTTCGCCTGGCATCCGGCCAGTAGGGACGTGTACACGCACGTCCATGCCGATGTCAGTGCATCCGATCTTGGCTCGGCGGATCATGTTGCCCGTCGGTCACCTGCGGCGGGCGGGCTGCGGGGAACGCGGTGGCCGGTCAGCGGTGGCGGCTGTTGTCGGGGATCCGGTGTACTGGCGGGGTGGTGGCGACGGTGCGCAGCCCTGTGCTGGTGGGTCGGCGCAGCGAGCTGGCGGCGATCGACGCCCTTCTGGACAGCGTCGGGCGCGGTAACGGTGGTGTGGTGCTGGTTCTGGGTGAGGCGGGGATCGGGAAGTCCCGGCTGCTGGCCGAGGCGGCGGCCGGGGGCCGGCGGCGCGGCCTGGTGACTTTGTTCGGCCGGGCGGTCGAAGGTGGAGGCACCTACCGGACGGTGGCCCAGGCGCTGTCCGGCGCGGTGCGCGATGACCGGCTCGCGGAGCGGGCGGAGGTTCGGCCGTTCCGGGCGGCGTTGGGCCGGCTGGTTCCGAGCTGGGCGCGTCCGGGTGACGCGTCGGGCTCCAGCGTTGATCCGGCTGTGGTTGTCGGCGAGGGCGTGTTGAGGCTGCTGCGGTTGCTGGACAACGCCGGGTGCCTGCTGGTGCTTGAGGATGTGCATTGGGCCGATGCCGAGACGTTGGCGCTGCTGGAGTACCTGGCCGGCGCGGCGGTCGGTTGGCCGGTGTTGATCGCGGCGTCGGTGCGCGATGACCAGCCCCTGTCTGGGACGCTCAATCGCCTGGTCCGATCCGATGCTGTGACGGTGTTGCGGCTACCCAGACTGGATGCGGCCGAGGTCGCCG
>JAEHDK010000540.1 GCA_016880465.1 Micromonosporaceae bacterium | reverse complement strand
TGTGCTGTACGACCGGGCGACCGCGCCCGATCGCAGCACACCGGACGTCGCCGTGGACAGCTACCTCCGTGCGCTGTTGGTCGAGCGGGACGGCACGCGCGCCGCCTTGTTCGCCTGCCGGGACAGCAGCGGCCTGGCCGAGATCGAGGCGTTCCGGCAGGAGATCGCCCAGCGCGAGGCGCAGCTCAACGCGTCGATCTCGGTGTCCTGGGGTCCGCTGACGGTGACCGACCGGTCCGACCGTGCGGCCACGGTCACGGTGGCGCTGAGCCAGTCGGCAGTCATCGACGGGGCGCGCCAGACCATCCAGGACCGCTTCCGGCTCCGAGCGGTGGCCGAGGACGGCTGGCGGGTCTGCGGGGCGACCAAGGTGCTGGCCTGATCCTCACTCGGCCCAGAGCAGGTGGACCGGCACCTCGAACGTGCTCGGCGGCTGGCCGTTCCAGGCCCAGCGGTACCACTCGAGCTCGGTCGTGACCCGGGCACAGATGTCGCCGTCAGCGCTCGAGTAGGGCTCGGTGACCGCGCGCAGGTCGCGAACCTCGCCCTGCCCGGTCATCCGTACGACGCGCCGCCCGGTCAAGCCGGCGACCTCCCGGCTCGGCACCGGTTCCCGCCGGGCCGGCGTGTCCAGGGACACCAGCCGCGACACCAGGTCACCCGGCCCAGCGTCCATCGTGGACTCGCTCGGCTGCTCCAGCCAGACGCGCTCGACGGGTACGAGCGGCGCGAATACCTCGATCTGCTCGGTTTCTGCGCGGTACCACTCCTGCTCGGGGACGACCGGCACGTACGTCCGGCTGCCCTGCACGACGGGCACGTCGCCGCGCAGGTCGCCGCGCCAGCCCACGCCCGGTAGGCCGACGATGACCCGGCGGCCGCGAAGATCGCGTTGGCCGGCGGCCGGCACCGGCTCGATCGACGCCGGCCGCGCCACCGCCCACTGTGCCGACTCCCACTGTTCCCAGTCCGAGCTCATCAGGACTCCCCGAGCGGTGCCCCGCGCTCGCGTAGGAACGGCTCGGGGTCGACCGCACCGGCGCTCGACCGGTCACCGTCCAGGTGGGTCTCGAAGTGCAGGTGCGGGCCGGACGAGTTGCCGCTGGTGCCCACCTGCCCGATCACCTCGCCGGCGGTGACCCGCTGGCCGACGACGACCCGCGGCCGGGTGACCAGGTGGCAGTACCGGGTGATCACGTTGTCCGCGTGCAGCACGTCCACGTACCAGCCGCAACCGCGGACCGCCGGCGAGCCGTCCTGGTCGCAGGAGAGTGGCACGCCGTCCTGGGTGGTCACGTTGCACCGGACCACGATCACCACACCCGTCGCCGCGGCCCGGATCAGCGTGCCGCGCGGGGCGCCGAGATCCACGCCGTCGTGGGTCGGCCGGCCGGCCGTCCGGAAGCCGGAGACGATCGGAGCCTTCACCGGTACCGTCCAGCCGGACGCGGCGATCTCGCCGGGCGCGGCGCAGCGGAGCGTCGCCAGCCCGCCGACCGCCCGGGCCGCGCCGTCGGCGAGCAGGTCGACGACCAGCGCCGCGAGCGGCTCGTGCTTCGCATAGGCATCAGGGTAGGCGCTGTGCTGGACCGCCTGGGCCGCCTCGGTCAGGGCGAGGGTGGGCCAGTGGGGTACCTGCTGTAGCTTCTCGTAGAACCTCCGGCTCGCGTACTCCGGATTCATGATCTGGTCCGGGGTCCCCCAACCTTGGCTCGGCCGCTGCTGGAACAGGCCGAGCGAGTCGTGGTCGTTGCGCGGGCCGAGATCGCCGAGGTTGCGCAGGAACGACTCCTGCAGCGCGGTCGCCACCGCGATCACCCAGCCGCGGGGCGGCACTTCCATTGTGGACCCCACCCGGACGATGATGGCCGCGTTGCGCATCTGCTCCTCGCCGAGCGTGCCGGCGCGCGGCAGCTTCCCGTTCGGATCGACGGGTCCGGTCCGGCCGCAACCGAACGAGGCGCTGACCGCGCTGGTGCCGTCGTCGCCGAGGGCGTTGAGGAAGAACGCGCTCGCGCCGCCGCCGCAGCACAGCAGGGCGAGCGCCGCGGTGACCGCGACGAGGAGGCCGGCTCGGGGCCGGCGCGCCCGCAGGCCGCCGCGGCCACC
>JAEHDK010000539.1 GCA_016880465.1 Micromonosporaceae bacterium | reverse complement strand
CGCGGTGCGGGCCGCGCGGCGGATCGGTGGCCGGCAGGCCAGCGTGACGAGCAGGCCCGCCAGCCCGGCCGCCGCGATGACCGGCCGGGGGCAAGCGCGGTCAGCAGCACGCCGCCCAACAGGTAGCCGACCACGTTGGCGCCGCTGACCGGCCGCGGCCACGAGCACCACCGACGTGCCGCCGAACAGCCCGAGGAGCAGCGTGGCGAGCGGCCCGTCGCCGCGCGACCCGACCGCCTTCGCGGTCAGCCACGAGCCCACCAGCATCGCCCCCGTCCACACCGCGAACAGCAACCCGTAGCCGGTCGGCGACCCGTGCAGCGTCTCCCGTACGAAGAACACGTCGGCGACGTTGACCACGCTCAGCACGGCGATGGTGGCGGCCGACCCCAGCCGCGGCTGGTCGGCTTCGGTGGTCATGCCCTCAGTCTGCCGCGGCCGGAACTCGGGTGCGGCGGCGGACACCCGGCCGTACTATGGCACGTCCGGCCCTGGTCAGCCGATTCTCCCCGCCGACGAGAGGTCCCGCCGGATGACGCTGCCTGTCAACACCTCCGCCTCCGCCACTGCCGACACCGATCTCGACAGCCAACTGTCCGCCGAGCGGACCCATCTGGACGAGTCGCGGGCGGCGCTGGCCCGCATGCGGGCGCGGGCCGAGGCGCTGTTCGACACCGGCGAAAACGTCGGCGGCGACCCGTTCAGCGCGGAGTCGCTCGGCCGTACGCTGGCCCGCCGGGTCGCCGAACTGACCGATGACCCCAGTACGCCGCTGTTCTTCGGCCGGCTGGACTTCAGTACCGGAGTGGGTGACGAGCACGCCGGCCACCGGTACCACATCGGTCGCCGGCACGTCGTCGACGACGCCGGCGAACCCATGGTGCTCGACTGGCGGGCGCCCGTGTCGCGCGCCTTCTACCGGGCCAGCGCGCGCGACCCGCAGGGCGTCGCGGTCCGGCGCCGGTTCGGGTACGCGGCCGACCGGAAGCTGGCCCAGCTCACCTCGTTCGAGGACGAGCACCTCGATCGCGGTGAGGAGCTCGGTACCGGTTCCCGGATCCTGACCGCCGAGATCGAGCGCCCCCGGGTCGGCCCGATGCGCGACATCGTCGCCACGATCCAGCCCGACCAGGACGACCTGGTACGCGCCGAGCTGGCGGACTCGATCTGCGTACAGGGCGCACCCGGCACCGGGAAGACGGCCGTGGGGCTGCACCGGGCCGCGTACCTGCTCTACCTTCACCGCGATCGGCTGCGCCGGTCGGGCATCCTGATCCTCGGACCGAACCGCGCGTTCCTGCGGTACATCTCGGCGGTACTCCCCGCGCTCGGCGAGGTCGACGTCGAACAGACCACGGTGGACGATCTCGTCGCCCGGGTGCCCATCCGGGGTACCGACAGCACGACCGCCGCGATCATCAAGCACGACGTACGGATGGCGGACGTACTGGTGCGTGCGATGCGCGCGAAGATACGGAAACCGGCCGCGCCGATCGTGGTACCCGACGGCTCGTTCCGCTGGCGGATCGGCGAGGACCCGCTGCGGCGCATCGTCGACGAGGCGCGCCGCGAAGGGACGCCGTACGCGGTCGGCCGGGAGCGGGTACGGGCCCGGGTCGTCGCACTGCTGCAGCGGCAGTCCGAGGCTCGGCGCGGCGACTCGCCGGGCGAGGCCTGGCTGCGCAGGATGGCCCGAGCCACGCCGGTCGTCGAGTTCCTCGACGCGGTGTGGCCGGCCGTGACCCCCGAACGCCTCTTGTTCGAGCTGCTGGCCGACCCCGCCGTGCTGGCGGCCGCGGCCGGCGGCGTGCTGACCGCCGAGGAGCAGGCCACGATCGGCTGGCCGGCGGCGCCGCGTTCGGTCAAGTCGGCGCGCTGGAGCGCGGCGGACGCCGTACTCCTCGATGAGGCCGCGGGGCTGCTCGACCGCGTACCGAGCTTCGGCCACGTGGTCGTCGACGAGGCGCAGGACCTGTCGGCCATGCAGTGCCGGGCAATCGCGCGGCGGGCGAGCTACGGCTCGGTGACCTTGCTGGGCGACCTCGCTCAGGGTACGGCCCCGTGGGCCGCGACGAGCTGGCCGGAGACGCTGCGCCACCTCGGTAAGCCCGACGCGCGGGTGGTGCCGCTGACGACCGGCTTCCGGGTACCCGAGGCGGTGCTCAGGCTCGCCAACCGGCTGCTGCCGGCGCTGGCGGTCGCCGTACCCCCGGCGGTGTCGCTCCGGCACGACGGCGCCCTCGCCGTCCGCGCGGCGTCCGATGTGGACAGTGCCATGACGGCCGAGGTACGGGCGGCGCTGGCACACGACGGCTCGGTCGCGGTGATCGCCGCGGACGCGGCGGTCGACCGGCTGACCGCGGTGCTGCGGGCGCACGACATCGCGACGTCGACGCCGGACGACCTCGGCGATCCCGCGCGCGTCACGGTGGTGCCCGCGACCATGGCCAAGGGCCTGGAGTACGACCACGTGATCGTCGTCGAGCCGGCGGAGATCGTGGCGGCGGAGCCGCGGGGGCTCCACCGGCTGTACGTGGTTCTCACCCGCGCGGTCTCCGGCTTGGCCGTGGTGCACGCCCGCCCGCTGCCGGCGCCGCTGGCCTGAGGGCACCGGCCTGACGGCGCCACGGGCGTGAGCGGCCGGCG
>JAEHDK010000538.1 GCA_016880465.1 Micromonosporaceae bacterium | reverse complement strand
TTGCCGGAGAACTCGCGCGCTCGATAGGGGTCTGTCAAGTTTTTCTGGGTTGGTTGCTATTTGCCGCCATGCGTCCGTTCGAAGGCGGTGTCGAAGGCCGCTCCGTGCCTCGGTGAACTCTAGGAACCGTTCAGTCGCGGTGGCCTCGGTCGGTGCGGGGGGACTGCGGTGGCTTACCGCTGGTTCAGCCGAGCAGTTCGCGGGCGGCGGCGTTTTCGATCCAGGCGGCGTATCGCTCGACCGGCCAGCCGCGGTGCCGGCGCAGTAGCTGGTGCATGTGGGGTGAGGCGAGCGCGTAGAGGGTGTCGGCCGCGGTGGTGGGATCGAGGCCGTCGCGGAGTGCGCCACGCTGGTGCAGCGCCGTCGTGAGGGCGAGGTGCACCCGATGGGTGGCGTCGGCCCCGGCGTCGGCGGCGGCGCGCATGTCGGGGTCCGCGCCGGCCGCTTCGACGCTGGGTGGACCACGCCGAGATCCAGATCATGACCGGTCGGTGCTGGAGCGTGCTTCGCCGGCCCATGCGAGCCATCGCCGCGTTGGAGCCGGTGCTGGCGACGTTCCCGGACACCCACGCCCGCGACAAGGCGCTGTACCTGACCTGGCTGGCCGACGCCTACCTCGACGTCAACGAGGTGAAGCAAGCCTGCTTGATCGCCGACCGCGCGTTTCGCCGACTCGCCCCGAACGCCGCAATCCCGGCGGTGGCCGAGCTGACCAGCCGGCTGGCTAGTTCCTACTGATCTCGGGTCTCAAACCTGGAGGGCGGGCACAACGGTCCCGCCCTCCAGCCCGTCACTGGACGCCGAGGCACTGCTCCGGGGCCGGGGCGTCGATGCGCCGAGCCGCGCCGGCCGGGAGGAACTGAACCGCGATGATGACCAGCCGCTCGGATGTCTCGTTGCGGACGAGGTGCACGTGGTTCGCGTCGATCACGCCCGAGTCTTTGGTTACGAGGCGCGGTGCGCAGTTCGAATCGTGGTCCTCGTACACGGTGGCGGTGCCCTCCGAGACGATCAGGAGGCTGGCGCCGGGATGCGTGTGCCAACCCGTCGTCGCGCCCGGCGCGAACGTGTTGGTGACGACGTACATGTCCGTGGCGCCCTTGGTGTTGATCTTCACCTGGTGGTCCGGGAGGGCGTTGGACTTGACATCGATCGCGTCGAAGTGACCGACCGCGATGCTGGAACTGACACCCGAACCCGGCGTCGCGAGCGCGTTGCCGGCTGTGCTGGCCAGGGCCAGGCCGAGCACCAGCGCAGCGGCGATAGTGAAGCGCCTAGTCATGCTGAGGTCTCCTCCTTTGATCAGTGGGTGGCGTCAGCATCGAGCGGCGCGCTGGAAGCCGGGCGGAGTCGCGCTGGAAGAACGCTGGAAGCGGCCTACCGCAGGTCACGGTCGTGCCTTACCGTCCCACCCATGGATTTCCGGCTCCTCGGGCCGCTCGAGGTCGTCAACCTCGAGCGGGCACTGCCCATCGGCGGCCCGAAACAGCGCGCAGTGCTCGCCCAGCTGCTCCTGCGCGCAAACCGCCTGGTGTCAGTTGACCGACTGATCGACTCGGTCTGGGGCGAAACGCCGCCGGAGACCGCGCGCAACACCATCCAGACCTACGTGCGACACCTGCGCAAGACGCTCGGCGCTGCCCGCGTGCAGCACCGAGCCAACGGCTACCTGCTGGTTGCCGCCTCAGCGGAGATAGACGCGCACCGGTTTACCGCGTTGCTGGTGCTCGCCCGAGCCGCGACCGATCCGGCCGTGGCCGCCGACACCTACCGCGACGCGCTTGCCCTATGGCGTGGCGGTGCGCTCGACGACCTCCAGGACTTTCCCGCGGTACGGCAGGAGGCGGGCCGGTTCGAGGCGCTCCGAGCGGCGGCACTCGAGGAGCGCATCGGTGCCGACCTCGACCTGGGGCGGCAGGCCGCGCTCGTACCGGAGCTGGAAGCGCTGGTCGCCGAACATCCGTTGCGGGAGCGATTGCAGGCCCAGCTCATGACGGCGCTCTACCGTTCGGGTCGCCAGGCCGACGCGCTGGCCGCATACCGGCGCGTCAGCGCCCTGCTGCGGGACGAGCTCGGGCTCAACCCATCGCCGGAGCTACAACTGCTACATGCGCGAATCCTGCGCCAGGACGGCACGCTCGACCTTGTCCGTCGCCCGCTGCCCGCGGAGTTGAACCCGGCCGGCCGGCCGTTCGTTGGGCGCGTCGCCGATCTCGACTGGCTACGGCACCAGTGGTCTGAGGTCGCGGCGCTGGGCGTAGGCCGGCTCGTCGCCATCGCGGGACCAGCCGGTAGCGGACGCACCCGGCTGCTGCGCGAGTTCGCGGCGACGATGCACGCCGATGGCGTTGCCGTGCACGCTGGCACGGCGACATCAGGCGTGGCGATCCTGGATGATCTCGAGGACGCGGATCTGCCCCTACTGACCGAAGTCGGGCCACTGCTCTACGTCGCCAGCTACGACCCGGTGCGAGCCAACCCGCGGGTGCGGCGGGCGATCATGGAGTCTGCCGGCGCGGTCCGCGAGCTCGAGCCGCTGAGCCGGGCGGAGGTGGCGCAGGTCGTCGTACGCAT
>JAEHDK010000537.1 GCA_016880465.1 Micromonosporaceae bacterium | reverse complement strand
GGCACCACCGACGTCGCCGCCGCTGCCGCGTTCTACCGCGACCTGTTCGGCTGGACCGTGGAGAACCTCGGCCCGGACGCGGGTGGCTACGGGCTGATCCGCAAGGACGGCAAGCAGGTCGCCGGTATCGGGCCCGCCACCGACCCGGCTCGCGGCACCTCGTGGTCGATCTACTTCGCCACGGACAACGCCGACGACTCCGCCGCGAAGGTGGAGCCGGCCGGCGGGAAGGTGACCCTGGCCCCGATGGACGTCATGGATCAGGGCCGCATGGCGGTCTTCCAGGACCCCGCGGGTGCGTACTTCGCCGTCTGGCAGCCCGGCAAGCACGGCGGCGCCGAGCTGGTGAACGCTGCGGGCGGCATGTGCTGGGTCGAGCTGATGACCACCGACATGGGTACCGCCAAGTCGTTCTACGAGGCGGTCCTCGGCGTGTCGACGCGCGACGTCGACGGCGGCATGCCGTACACGGTGCTCCAGGTTGGCGACCGGTCGGTCGCCGGCGCGATGCCGATCGGGTCGGAGCAGGCCGCAATGCCGTCGCGCTGGTCGGTGTACTTCGCCGTGGACGATCTCGACGCCACCGCGGACAAGGCCATCCAGCTGGGCGCGACCGAGATGCTACGGGACGACTCGCCGGCCGGCCGGCTGGCGTTCCTCAACGACCCGCAGGGCGGCCAGTTCTGCATCATCAAGCCCAACCCCGACTTCTCGATCTAGCCGGTGCGGCCGGTGCCGGGTGGCTCGGGGGTGAGAGGACCGATGGCCCTGGCAAGTGCGGCCGGGCGGGCGCACGGTTGGGGCGTGCGCGGGGGGCCGGAAGGTGGTTGATGCTGATGCGCCAGACGGTACGGTTGGGCCGGTTCGCCGGAATCCCGGTTGGCGTACATTGGTCGGTCCTGGTCATCATGGTGCTACTGGTCCAGGGTCTGGCCGTCGCCGTCCTGCCCGCCCGGGCCGCCGGGCTCCCCACCGCGCTGTACTGGACCGTCGCGGTGGCGATGGCAATCGTGTTCATGGCCGCGCTGCTGGCCCACGAGCTCGGCCATGCACTGGTCGCCCGGCACTACGGCATCCGGGTCCGGCAGATCACCTTGTGGCTGCTGGGTGGGGTGTCGGAACTGGACGGGCAGGCACCGCACGCCCGCGGTGACCTGTTGATCGCGCTGGCCGGCCCGGTGGTGAGCCTGGGGGCCGGTGTCGTGTGCGGAGTGGCCGCCGTCGTCGCCGCCGTGCTGGGCGCGGGTGCCCTCGCGGTGACCGCGTTCGGCTGGCTTGCGGTGGTCAACGTCGTGCTGGCCGTCTTCAACCTCCTGCCCGGAGCGCCGCTGGACGGGGGGCGGGTCCTCGCCGCAGCCCTGTGGTGGCGCCGCGGCGACCGTACCGCCGCGCGCCGTACGGCCAGCCGTGCCGGCGTCGTGCTGGGCGGACTCCTGGCCGCGGCCGGACTCGCCGAACTGTTGCTGGCCGGCAACCTGGGCGGCCTATGGCTCGTGTTGCTCGGTTGGTTCCTGGCCTCGGCCGCCCGTGCGGAAGGAGCCGAGGTCGTGATGGACACCGCGCTGTCGGATGTCCGGGTCGCCGACGTGATGACCGGGTCACCCGTGTCGGGCCAGGCCACCCAGTCCGTCGCGAACTTCATCGACACCGTGGCGCGGCACCGGCCGTACCGGGTCTTTCCGGTGGTCAACCTCGACGGCCGCCCCACCGGCCTGGTCAGCCTCGCTCGCCTGGCCAAGGTGCCGGCGGACTCCCGCGACTCGGTACGCCTCGCCGACGTCGAGGTGCCGCTCGACCGGGTGGTCGTGCTGGATCCCGCGGCCCCGCTGGCCGAGGTCGCACCCACGCTGCTCGCCGGCGGGCACCGGCTTGCCGTGGTCGCGTCGGACGGTCACCTGGCCGGCGTCGTGAGCACCGGCGACATCGCGCGGGCCGTCGAACTCGCCGAGCTCGCGGCGACCCCGGACCGCGGCACCGAACCCGCGGCGCCGTTGCACGAGTAAGGCACGAACCGAACCACTCGTAGATCCCGGCCATGCGCCACCTGTTGGGTGCGAACGCGGCCGCCGTCCACGCCCGGTGATCTACCGTCGGCAGGACAGCCACCACACCGGCGGGTCGACGACCGGCCGGCCTACGAGGGGCGGCGGGTCGTGCCGGTCGAGGCAAGAATCGCGCTCGCCGGCGACACCATGCTCGGCCGGCTCGTCGGCGAGCACATGCGGTCGGCACCATTCAGCGCGGTGGTGGCCGACGAGCTCAGGGAGATCACCAGCAGCGCCGACCTGTTCGTCGTCAACCTGGAGTGCTGCATCTCCGACCGCGGTACGCCGTGGCCCGACATCGGCAAGCCGTTCTTCTTCCAGGCCCCGCCACGCGCCGTCGAACTGCTCTCCTGGCTCGGCGTGGACTGTGTGACGCTGGCCAACAACCACGCCCTCGACTTCTCGTACGACGCCCTGACGGACACCGTGAACCTGCTCGACGAGGCGGGCATCGCGGCGGTCGGCGCCGGGCCCGATCTCGACGCCGCCCGGGCGTGGCGCACGATGGAGACTGCCGGTGGGCTGTCGGTCGGCGTGCTCGGCGTGAGCGATCACCCACCCGACTTCGCCGCCCAGCCCGACCGCCCGGGCATCGCCTTCGCCGACCTGGCGGCCGGCGTACCGGAGTGGTTGACCCGGCAGGTACGGCAGATGGCCGGCTCGGTACAGGTGCCTCTGGTCACCCCGCACTGGGGACCCAACATGACCATTGCCCCGGCGGAGTACGTACGCCGGGCCGCCGACGCCCTCGTCGCCGCCGGCGCCGGCCTCGTCGCGGGCCACTCCGCGCACGTCTTCCCCGGCGTGTCCGGTCGGGTGCTGTTCGACCTGGGCGACTTCGTCGACGACTACGCGGTGGATCCGGACCTGCGCAACGACCTCGGCCTGCTGTTCCTGGTCACCGTCGACGAGGCCGGCCCGGTGCGGCTGGACGGCGTACCGCTGCGGATCGAACGCTGCCGCACGCGCCTCGCCGAGGACGGCGAGAGTGCCTGGATCCGCCGGCGGTTCGCCGCCGCGTGCGCGCCGTGGGGCGGGCCGGTCGCCCGGACCCCGGCCGGCCTGACGCTGCCGCTGCGCTGATCGGGCTGCCGGCCGGTCGAACTGGGCGAAGCGCCCGCGCCGGCCGGTTCGACTGCCTAACCTGGACCTGTTCGATCACCCAGAGACGGGACGGTGCGGCGGGATGACCGAGCCGACAAAGCCCATCGAGGAGACGGACGAGTACGCCGCGGCCGCCGACGACGAGGGCCCGCTGCCGGCCGACATGTTCAACCCGCCCCCGCCGGACTCGGCGCGGCCGGTGGTCGCGGCCCGCGCCGCCCAGGAGTACGCGGCGGCGGTCCACCAGACCGAGCAGTTCGTAGCCCAGCTCGACGCGGCGCCGGGCGACGACGAGAAGGCGGAGTACGTGGCGCTGGTGGCGAACGAGAAGGCGGCTCGCGCGCGGCGCCGGGACGCGCTGGCCGCGGTCGGCCTGACGGCCGAGACCATCGAACCCGAAGGGTAGTCAGCATGACGGCACGACCGCGCGCGACCGGCACCACGACGGCAACCGACCGCCGGCGCGAGGTCCGTCGGCTGGTCGAGTCCCTCGGCGGCCGGTACTCCACCGAGCTCGGCATCGACGTGGACGCCGGTGACCAGCAGATCGAGCGGTGGTTCCTGGCCGCGACGCTGTTCGCCACCCGGATCTCCGCGACGATCGCCGAACGTACCTTCCGCACCCTCGACCAGGCCGGGCTGCATCGCATCGCGCAGGCCCGGCACCTGCCCTTCCACGACCTGATCGAGCTGCTCGACCGGGGCGGCTACGCCCGGTACGACAACCGCACCGCGAGCCGGCTGCAGGACCTGTCCGAGGTCCTCGACGAGCGCTACGGCGGGCGGGTCGCCGAGATCGCCCGCCGGGCGGACAGCTACCGCCAGCTCCATGGCGCGCTCGCCGCCCTGCCCGGCTGGGGTCCCACCACCGTCGGCATCTTCCTGCGCGAGCTGCGCGGGGTGTGGCGCAACGCCGAACCGCCGCTGGACGACCGAGCCGTACGCGCGGCCGGCCACCTCGATCTGCTGGACGAGAACGGGACCGGCGGACCGCTCGCGGCGGTCGCCGCGGTGGCCCGCTCGGCCCGGCTCGACGTCCGGGATGTCGAAAGCGGCCTGGTACGGCTGACTCTCGCGCACGGCGACGACATGGCGCGGTGCCCCGGTGGCCCGCGGTGCGCCGCCCTGCAGTGACCCTCGCCCGGGGGTTGTGCACGCCATACTGAGTATGCATACTCAGTAGCTATGTCGGTCAAGCATGGCATCCTCGCGCTTCTCGAGCGCGGCCCGATGTACGGCTACCAGCTCCGGGTCGCCTTCGAGGAGTCCACCGGCGGCACGTGGCCGCTGAACATCGGGCAGGTCTACACGACGCTGTCCCGCCTCGAGCGCGACGAGCTCGTACGCCCGCTGCCCGAAAGTGAAGCCGGTCAGCGGCCCTACGAGATCACCGATGCGGGGCGGGCAGACCTCGCGGTCTGGTTCGCGACCCCGGTCGGGTGGACCGACCGGCCGCGGGACGAGCTGGCCATCAAGCTCGCGCTGGCCCTGACCACTCCCGGCGTGGACGTACGGGCCGTGGTGCAGACCCAGCGCACCGCCACCATGCGCACCCTGCAGGAGTACACCCGGTTGAAGGCCCGCATCCACCAACCGACCGACCTGTCGTGGAACCTGGTCCTCGACGCGATGCTGTTCCGGGCCGAGGCCGAGGTGCGGTGGCTGGACCACTGCGAGGCGAGCCTGGTGCGCTACTCCCCGCCGGTCGCCAGCCTCGCGCAGGCCGTACCCGACGAGACCGCCGCCGCGCCCGACCGGTTCGCGCCGCACGCCGAGGTGGAGGTGAGCCCGCGATGAGCATCCTCGAGCTGCGCGACGTGCACCGGGTCCACGGCCGCGGGGAGACGGCCGTGCACGCCTTGCGGGGTGTCACGCTGACCGTCGACGCCGGTGAGCTCGTCGCCGTGATGGGCCCGTCGGGCTCGGGCAAGTCCACCCTGCTCAACCTGGCCGGCGGGCTCGACCGGCCGAGCCAGGGCGAGGTCGCGGTGGACGGCACCGTGCTCGGCCGGTGCAGCCGGCGCGCGCTCGCCGCGTTGCGCCGGCGCCGGATCGGGTACGTCTTCCAGGACCTGAACCTGCTCGCCAGTCTCACCGCCGCGGAGAACATCTCGCTGCCCCTGGAGCTCGACGGCGTCGGGCTGCGCCAGGCCCGGCGGCAAGCCGTCGCCGCACTGTCCGACGTGGACCTCGACGGATACGCGACCCGCTTCCCGGACGAGATGTCCGGCGGCCAGCAGCAGCGGGTCGCGATCGCCCGGGCGCTGATCGGCGAGCGCCGGTTGGTCCTGGCCGACGAGCCGACCGGCGCGCTGGACTCGCACACCGGCGAGGCCGTCCTGCGGCTGCTGCGGTCCAAGGTGGACGGTGGGGCGGCCGGCGTACTCGTCACCCACGACGCGCGCCACGCCGCGTGGGCCGACCGCGTCGTGTTCCTGCGCGACGGCATCATCGTCGACACGTCCGGGCCGCTCGACCAGCCCGACGAGCTGCTGGCCGCCCCCGGCGGTACGTCATGAGGGGCTGGCTCGCGGCGCTGCGGATCGCCCGGCGCGAGGCCCGCCGCGCCAAGGGGCGCTCCGCGCTCGTGCTGGCGATGATCGCGCTGCCGGTGGCGGCGCTGGCGTTCGGCGCCGTCAACTACGACACCTTCGCGCTGAACCCGACGGAGAAGGCCGACCGGCTCATGGGTACGGCCTCGGCGGCCGTCATCTGGCCGTTCGACGGCTCGATACACCAGCACCCGACGAACACCGACTTCGAGTCCGATGTGTTCGTGGCGGCGGAGCCGCCGGAGCCGCCGACCGTCCATCAGCTGCTGGCCCACCTGCCGCCCGGCAGCCGAGCCATCTTCGACCAGCACGGCACCCTGTCGATGCGCACGGCCACCGGTACCGGCCGGATAACCGCCCGGATGCTGGACTACGCCGACCCGCTGGCGCGGGGCATCCTGTCGCCGCTGTCCGGCCGGGCGCCGCAGAGCACGGACGAGGTGGCCCTGACGCCCGCCGCGGTCCGCCGGTTGGGCGCCGACATCGGCGGTACGGTGCGGCTCGCCGACGGCAGCCGCAGCTTCCGGGTCGTCGGCACGGTGGAGGACCCGATGCTGCTCGACGCCGCCACGATCGTCCTGCGGCCGGGTGCGGTGCCGGCCACGGAGCTGTCCACCGACCGCCGGGACCAACAGAGGTGGCTGGTCGCCACCCCGGGCCCGCTCACCTGGACCGACGTGAAGCAGCTCAACACGTACGGCATTGTCGCGGTGTCGCGGTACGTCCTTGCGCACCCGCCGGACCCGGCCGAGGTCGACTACCTCAGCAACGAGTCTGGTGGTTCGGCACTCGCCCTCGCCGTACTGGTCGGCGGGTTGGCGATGCTGGAGATCATCCTGCTGGCCGGGCCCGCCTTCGCGGTGAGTGCCCGCCGCCGGCGCCGCGAGCTGGCATTGGTGGCGGCGACCGGCGCCAGTCCGGCACAGCTGCGCCGGATCGTCCTCGCGGATGGGGTCGTTCTTGGGGCGGCGGCCGCCGTCCTGGGCGTGGCGCTCGGTGTGCTGGCTGGCGTGGCCACCCGGCCGGTGTTCGAGAACCTCGCCAACCAGCGGTCCGGCGCCCTGCGGGTCTTCCCGGTGGCGCTGGCCGCCCTGGCCGGCCTGGCTGTCGTGACCGGCTTGCTGGCGGCCGTCATCCCGGCCTGGATTTCGGCTCGGCAGGACGTGGTGACCGCCCTCGCCGGCCGGCGCGGCATCACCAGGTCGCGAAAGCGCTGGGTCGTCGTCGCCGCGGTGCTCGGCATCACCGGCACGGTCACCGCGGCCGTCGGCGCGTGGCGCGTCAACGCGAAAGTCATCCTCAGTGGACTGGTGGTCGTCGAGCTGGCCCTTATCCTCGGCACGCCGGCTCTCGTCGGCCTGGTGGCCCGGCTTGGTCGCTGGCTGCCGCTCGCGCCGCGGATCGCGCTGCGCGACACGTCCCGCAACCGCACCGCCGCCGCACCGGCCATCTCCGCGGTGATGGCCGCGGTCGTGGGCACCCTCGCCCTCGCGGTCGTGGGCCAGGCAATCTCCGGGCGGGAGGAGGCCTCCCGGCACAGCGCGTTCAGCCGGCCGGGCGACGTGTACCTGTTCCCCGGCGGCAGCAAGGGTGTGCAGACCAATGAGCCGCCACCGGCGGACGTCATCGACACGCTGCGCAGCACGCTGCCGGTGACGGCGGTGTACCAGGTCAACGGGTTGACGTGTGCCACGGAGATCTGTGCCGCCACCGTCCGGCCGCCGGCCGGGCGCGAGTGCCCCTACTCCGACAACGTCCTGGACCGCGACCCGACCCCGGCCGAACAACGCGCCGCCAGCCGGGACGCCCGCTGCGCCGGCCGCGGCCTGCGGTACCGGTATCTCGGCGGCATCAACTCCGACGTCGGCATGACGTTCGTCATCGACGCGGCCGACGTCGGCGCCGTGCTCAACCTCTCCGCCGAGGATGCCGGCAGGGTAGCCGAGGGGCTGCGCGGCGGTGCCGTCTTCGTGGGCAACCCCGACGACGTCCAGGACGGGCAGGTGAACGTGTTCATCAAGACCGGCGGCTTCGACCGGGGCGATCCGGTAAGCACTCGTACCGTGACGGCACCCGGCTTCGCCCTGCCGCGCCAACTCGAGGCACCGATCGCAATCATGACCCCGGCGACCGCCGGCTCGCTGGGACTACGGCCCAGGTACATGATCACGCTGGCCACCACGAGCCGGGTACCGACGCAGGCCGAGCTGGACCGGGCTCAGGCCGCATTCGGCGGCGAGTACTACGTGAACGTCGAGTACCCCGGATCTCTGACCGAACTCCTCGTCGTGCTGGCCATCGTGGCCGGCGTCATCACGCTCACCGCGGCCGCCATCGCGACCGGCCTGGCCGCCGCCGACGGCCGGGCGGATCTGGGCACGCTGGCCGCCGTCGGCGCCTCTCCGGGGGTACGCCGGGTGCTGTCGCTCAGCCAGTCCGGTGTCATTGCCGGCCTCGGTTCGCTGCTCGGCACCGCAGCCGGGCTGGGTGCCTCGGTGGCCGTACTGTTCGCGCTCAACCAACGGTTCCGCGACATCTGGCCGACGCCGCTGGCGTACCCGATCAAGGTGCCGTGGCTCAACGTCGGCATCGCGCTCGTCGCCGTACCGCTGGTCGCGATGCTCGGCGCCGGCCTGCTCACCCGGTCCCGGCTGCCGATCGAGCGCCGGCTGTAGCCGGCGCCCGAGTCGGTAGCATCGGTCGGCGTGCCGGCAGCAGTACGGACATGCGCAGCGACCCGACGTTGCGCCGTCCGGTGGTGCCGCCAAACCGCGTCCCGGCCGAGCCTGGAAGAGGTGTACCTGCACCTGATCGGCGACCGTGGACTGGAGGTCTGAGCCGTGCGCGGGTGTGGGCCGGCGTACGCCTCCAGCTCGTCTTCTACCGGCAGTATCCAGACAGCTTCCTGCCGCTGCTGACCGCACCGTTGTACACCGTCATCTTTCTGATGATCGTCCGGCACGGCGGCCCGGCCGACCTGAGCAGCTACGCGGTCATCGCACCGGTCTTCATCGCGCTGTGGTGGTTCGCGCTGTTCCACGGCGGCCTCGTAGTGCAGACCGACCGCTGGTCACAGACGCTCGAGCTGCATGTCGCCGCGCCGACCAGCTTCGCGGCCGTGGTGTTCGGCCGGATCCTCACGGTCACCCTCGTCGGCCTGGTGTCCTTTGTGGAGATCTGGCTGGTCGGCAGGTACCTTCTCGATGCCCCGGTCAAGGTACGGCATCCTTGGCTGCTGACCGCGACGCTCGTCGCGACCGCATTCGCGATGGCCGCCACCGCGCTGCTGATGTCCGGCCTGTTCGTCCTCGCCCGCAACGCATTTGCCTGGACCAACTCCATCAGCTTCCCGTGCTACGTACTCGGCGGCATCCTCGTACCCGTTGCCCTGTTGCCCGGGTGGCTCCAGCCGGTCAGCAAGGTGGTCTTCCTGTCCTGGTCGGCCGACCTGTTGCGGGCCAGTCTCGCCGTCGAGTCCGTGCCCGATGCGGCCTTCCGCATCGGGATGATCCTGCTGCTCGCGGCCGCGAGCTTCGCGGTCGCCGCCGGACTGCTGCGACGGGTCCTGTGGCGGGTCCGGCACAGCGGAGAGCTGGGCCTGCGGTGAGCGCGCTGCGCATCATGCGGTACTCGTTCCTGAGCGGGGCGACGGACTACCTGGCCATCTACACGTGGCGCAGCTGGCTCGGCGGCTGGTACCTACGCGTGCTCTCCCAGGTCATCTTCTTCGCACTGATCGGCAAGCTGCTGCGCGCCGAGGAGCAGACCTGGTTCCTCCTCGTGGGCAACGCGGTCATGCTCGCCGCGATGGAGAGCATCTTCGCGCTGAACCTGGTCAGCTGGGAACGCGACTCGGGCACGCTGCAGCTGCTCGCGGCGAGCCCGTCCAGCCCGGTGGTGGTGTTCGCGTCGCGCGGCTCGTACCTGATCGTGGACGGGTTGGTCTCGTCGCTGGGTGCGTTGTTCGTGGCCGGACCGCTGTTCCACCTGCCGCTGCCGTGGCCGCGCATCCTCCTCGTGGTCCCGCTGACGCTGCTCGTCGGCGCCAGCGCGTACTGCTTCGGCACCTTCCTCGCCGGGCTGCTGATCCGGTCCCGCGGGCTCAACAACCTCGTCGTGAACGTCGGCATCGTGGTGTTCATGACGCTGTGCGGGGTCAACCTTCCGCTCGCCGCGTACCCGCGCCCGGTCGCGTTCGTCACGCAGTTCCTGCCGCTGACCCACGGCCTGGTCGCGATCCGCAGCGTACTGGCCGGCGACCTCGGCGCGGTGCTGCCGCAGGCCGGCCTCGAGGCGACGGTCGGGCTCGGCCCCACCGTCTGCTCGACGCGTCGCTGCGCCCGAGCGCCGCTACCGGGACGGCCGCCGAGCGACGTGGACGGCCCAGGCCAGATCGGGGCTGACGGCTACCGATCCGTGACGGCGGTCACGGCTTGACTGCGACGCCTCCGTAGAGGTGGACGTGGGCGTCCGGCAACGCGCGTGCCGCCTCGTCCGGGTGCCAGCGATGCACCAGCACCACGCCCGGATCGACGAGGTCGAGTCCGCGGAACAACCCCTCCATCTCGGCCCGGCTGCGGGCCTTCACGTCGATGCCCTGCGCGCGGTACGCGGCATGGCCGCGCCCGACCTCCTCGGGCGCGCTGTCGGTCGTGGTCGCGGACATGGCCAGGACACTCCCCGAGGGCAGCGGTGCCAGGAGCCGGTCGATGATGCGGTGCGCGATGTCGTCGTCCGTGATGAAGTGCAGCACCGCGATCAGGCACAGCGCGACCGGCTTGTCGAGGTCGAGGATGCCGAGCTCCGGCGCACCCAGAATCGAGTCGGGGTCGCGCAGATCGGCGTCGATGTATGCGGTGCGGCCCTCGGGCGTGCTGGTGAGCAGGGCCCGGGCATGGACGAGCACGACGGGGTCGTTGTCGACGTAGACGACCCTCGACTCCGGCGCGACCCGCTGGACGACCTCGTGCAGGTTGGGCGAGGTCGGCAGCCCCGTGCCGATGTCGAGAAACTGCCGGAAGCCGAGCTCGGCGGCCAGGTAGTGGGCCACTCGGGCCATGAAGTTGCGATTGGCCCGCATCGATATGGGCATCGTGGGCACGTTCTGTGTGAGAATCGCGGCCGCATCGCGGTCGGCCTGGAAGTTGTCCTTGCCGCCGAGGAGATAGTCATAGATCCGCGCCGAATGAGGGACATCCGTTTTCAAATCGATGGAACTCATTTCGACCCTCCCCGGCCTCGACTGCGCCCGAGTTTATACCAGGAGGGCGCCGAGGGTGACGATGGCGGGTGTGGCGACCTCGGCTGACCGCATGGGAACGACTCGGTGACGTGCCTGGCCTGGTCGTACGTGACCTTGTCCGGCATGGGCGGCCGGTGGGACGATCGGCGCGGCGAGCGCGGCGAGCGATCGCCGGCATGGTGCGGCCCGGCGGGCACGAACTCAACCCCGCGGTCAACGCGGTGCAGACGGTCGTCCGCGCAGCGGCGGGACGGCGCCTGGCGGATAGCGCTGCTCCAGAACACGCCCGTGCAGTACCACGGTCGTCCGGAACTCGCCGCGCAGCACACCGCTGAGCTGGCGCCGCTGGTGTCCGCCGGATCGACCCCTCGGCTGAGCCCGGTCGAGGGCGGGCCCCCGTCGGGGCCCACCCCCGTGACTCAGTCGAGCAGCTCCGTCACCGTGCCGGCGGCCACCGTACGGCCGCCCTCCCGAACGGCGAACCCGAGTCCGACGTCCATCGCCACCGGCTTGCCGAGCTCGACGGCGAGGTCGACGGTGTCGCCGGGCAGGACCATCGTGATCTCGCCCAGGTCCACCGAGCCCGGCACGTCCGTGGTGCGGAAGTAGAACTGTGGCCGGTAGTTCGCGAAGAACGGCGTGTGCCGGCCGCCCTCGGCGGTCGTGAGCGCATACAGTCGCGCCCGGAACCGCCGGTGCGGCGTCACCGAACCGGGCACCGCCACCACCTGGCCACGCTGCACCTGGTCCCGCTTGACCCCGCGGAGCAGGATCGCCGCGTCATCGCCAGCCTCGGCCTGCAGCAACGACTTACCGAAGGTCTCCAGGCCAGTGGCCACAGTGGATAGTGTCGGTGCCAGGCCGACGACCTCGACCGGGTCGCCGAGGCGCAGCGTCCCGCGCTCGATCGCGCCGGTCACCACCGTACCGCGGCCGGAGATGATCAGCACGTTCTCGATCGGCATCAGGAACGGCTGCGCCAGCTCCCGGTCCGGCACCGGGACGTACCGGTCCACCGTGTCGAGGAGGTCCACAATGGACTTGGTCCACCGCGGATCGCCCTGCAGCGCCCGCAGCGCGGATACCCGTACCACTGGCACCTCCTGGCCGGGGAAACCGTACCCCGACACCAGCTCACGTACCTCGAGCTCGACGAGGTCGAGCAGCTCCTCGTCGTCCACCGTGTCGGCCTTGTTCAGCGCGACGACGAGGTACGGTACGCCGACCCGCCGGGCCAGCAGCACGTGTTCCCGGGTCTGCGGCATCGCGCCGTCGTGCGCCGAGACCACGAGGATCGCCGCGTCGACCTGCGCCGCGCCGGTGATCATGTTCTTCACATAGTCGGCGTGGCCGGGCATGTCGACGTGGGCATAGTGCCTCGTCGCGGTCTCGTACTCCACGTGCGCGATGTTGATGGTGATGCCGCGGGCGATCTCCTCCGGTGCCCGGTCGATTCCGTCGAACGATACGAACCGGTTGGCTACCGGGTCGCGGTCGGCGAGAACCTTGGTGATGGCGGCAGTCAGAGTCGTCTTGCCGTGGTCGACGTGACCCATCGTGCCGATGTTCAGGTGCGCCTTGGCGCGCACGAATTGGCTCTTGGCCATGGTTGAGGCGCCTCCAGATCTGGCGGACAGAAGGCAGGACGGCGTTACGCGGGCGGGCGCCACCCCGCGACGGAGCTCCGCGTCAGAACCGGACCAGGACGACCCTCCCCCGCGGTTCTGCTGCGGCCGGGGAAGGGTCAGCGATCGACGCCGCGCGCACCAACGGCGGCGGCACCCAGCGGGTTGATACCCGCGGGCCGCGCATACCGGGTCGCGAACATGGTCGTCACGCTAGCGAGAAACGACGGTGAGGCCAACGGAATTCCCGGCCGCGGGCGCCGGCTCAGGGCGTCGGCCGGCGAGCCGCCGGATGGTCTCGATCTGATACGGCATGGTGCACTCCGACGCTACGGCTTAGGCGTCCACGCGGGGTCGCGACCGGCGAAACCGAGTGCCCGGTCGAACTTCGGGGCATCGTCGGGAACCTTCACGACCGGCCCGAATAATCCGGCCCGGCCGGCCGGATTATTCGGCAACGCGGACGCGCATCCGCGACCCCGTCCAACAGCCGGGTAACCTGCTCGGTCGCTGGAGTCAGATCTATCATGGACATAACTCCTCGGACCTTGGCTCACCGTTCGCGGTAACCCTACCCACGTGGGAGGAGTGGCGATGCCCGTCCAGCTCAACCACACCATCGTGGCCGCGCGGGACAAGCGTGCTACCGCGCGGTTCTTCGCCGATACTCTGGGCCTGACGGTCGGTGACCCGTACGGTCCGTTCCTTCCGGTCGAGACCAGCAATCAGGTAACGCTGGACTTCGCGGACACCCCGGCCGAGCAGATCGCACCGCAGCACTACGCGTTCCTGGTGTCCGAGGACGAGTTCGACGCCATCTTCACCAGGATCCAGCACGCGGGTGTCGCGTTCTACGCCGATCCCAGGCACCGCGGGGTCGGTCGGATCAACCATCACGATGGCGGCCGCGGCCTCTACTTCGCAGATCCCAACGGGCACAACCTGGAGATCATCACGCGGCCGGAAGCTGTGTACGCCGGCGGACCTGGCGGTGCCGAGCGGCGAGGCGAGCGGGCCTGCGGGGCCTGGGCGCCGGTCGGTGATGTGGCCGACGTACGCGCCGTCGACACGGCGTACGACATGCCACCGGACGGGCGAACGACTACTGAGTGATCGGCATCTCGATCTTGCCCCGGCCGTACGCGTCCGCCCGACCCCACCGGCCCGGGATGTCGAGTAGTTCGATGTGCCCGATGTGCCGGGGCAACGCCGGCCGCACCACGAGACTGTCGTCGGCTGTCTCCAGGCCCAGCATGGTACGCAGGAACAGCAGCGGCGCCCCGGTCGACCAGGCCTGCGGGCTGCACGCGGTCGGGTACTGCGCCGGATACTTGGTGCGGCTTCGCTCGTAGCCGGCGAATGCCTCCGGCAACCGGCCGCCGAAGTACGTGGCGGCCGTCAGGATGCCGGCCGCGATGCGCGCCGCCTCGCGTTCGTAACCATAGCGGCGCAGTCCCCAGGCGATGAACGAGTTGTCGAACGGCCAGACGGTACCCACGTGGTAGCCGAGCGGGTTGTACCGCTTCTCGTCCGCGGACAGCGTCCGTATGCCCCAGCCGGTGAACATCACCGGGTCGAAGAGGTGACCCACGACCGCGTCGGCCTTGTCCTCGTCGACGATGCCGCTCCACAACAGGTGGCCGATGTTCGACGAGAGCGCGTCGATCTGGCCGCCGTCGGCATCCAGACCCAGCGCGTAGTACTCCCGGTCCTCGATCCAGAAATCCCGGTTGAAGCGCCGCTTGAGGTCGGCCGCCTCGCTCTCCAGGCGGTCGGCGAGAGCCGGGTCATGCCAGACCAGCCGGGCCAGTCGAGCACCGCGGAGCTTCGCGTCGTACGCGTAGCCCTGTAGCTCGCAGGTCGCCCTCGGAAAGCCGGGGAGCCGGCCGTCGCGGTAGGAGATGGAGTCCCAGGAGTCCTTCCAGCACTGGTTCGTCAGGCCGGTCTGCTCGTTGCGGGTGCGGTAGGACAGGTAACCGTTGCCCATCAGGTCGCCGTAGGCGTCGATCCAGTGGAGTGCGGCGCGCGCCTCAGGCTCGTAGGCGCAAACCAGATCCGTGTCGCCGGTCCACCGCTCGTACTCGTCGAGCAGCACGATGAACAGCGGGGTGGCGTCGGCGCTCCCGAAGTACGGCGAGTGCGGCCGCTCCTCGAACGCGGCCGTCTCCCCGAACCGCATCTCGTGCATAATCCGCCCAGGATCCTCGTCCCGGAAGTCATCCCGGCGGCTGCCCTGCCGGGATGCCAGCTCCCGCAGCGTTGTGGCCGCAAGTCCAGGCTGGAACGGCAGCGCCTGCAAGCTGGTGATAATGCTGTCGCGGCCGAACAGGGACATGAACCACGGCAGACCCGCGGCCGGCAGGTTCTGGCCGGCGAACGCCGGCGCACTGAAGCGAAGGGCCGCAAGGTCGACGAGGCTGCGGCGGTAGGTGTGCTTCAACGCGTCCCAGTCACACTCCAGGCGTGGCGACTGGCCGATCAGGTCCTGCAGGTTCGCCTGCATCTCCTCACTTGTCCGGATGGGACCAGCCTCGGCCGTCAACGTGAGCTTCCGCCCGAACGGCCCGAGCAGGGTGGGCACCACGCTCAGCCCGGTCGTCCACTCCTGCTTCGGCTCGATGTGTACCGCGAAGGTGAAGCCACGCCCGTCAAGGTGGGCCGGTGTGCTCGCCGAGATGACCGTCTCCCGCTGGAAGGTGTCCCTGAGGTACCCGATGACCAGGCAGTCGTTCTCGATCCGCGAGTAGTACGTGCCCTTCTTCGCCAGCGCGTCCTTGACCTCGAAGAGATCGGCGAAGTCGCTGCCCACCTCGACCCGAACGGTGAGGTCGACCGGCGAGTCGTCGTGGTTGAGGATGGCGAGTTGCTCCCGGAAGCCTTCTGCCACCGCACGCCCGCGGATCACCGAAACCTTCGGGTTCACGTACACGCCGCCGCCGCCCACGACGAGGAAGAACCGCGTCATGTAGTACTCGACATCGTCGAGGGACAGGGGGCTGAGCCGTTGCCCGTCGATGCTCAGGACCCAGGTCGATACGAACCGGGTGTCGAAGGCGAACAACCCGGTCGGCGCGGCCGGCGATGCCTCGATGTCACCCCGATCGTCGCTCACCACGAACGTGTTGCCCGACAGGATGTTGACCAGCGTGTCGTTCATGAGCCGACCCCTTGGTCGCTGACCCGCCCCCGGCAGCCGGACGACGGCGGTTCCGGAATGACCCGTTCGAACAGGGTGAGCAGGGGAAGCTGCCCTTCCACCGACACTTCGCCGCGCAGAACGGCCGCCATCATGTTCATCTCGCCGGCGGCGACGTGGTCGAACACGTCCTGCCTGCTCCGCACCACGCTGTCGGCTTCGAGGTTCTCCCGGGACACCAGCAGCTTGCCCTGGTTGATCCGGAAATACCAGTGTCTCGTACACTCGTCATCGACCAGCTCGATGCGCACCGTGCCGGTCGTCTTGCCCAGCTGGGGGATGTACTCGCGCCGTCCCAGCTCGCCGAAGAACTCTTCGGTCGGACTTGCCATCCCACCCCCCGATCGCCGCGCGCCCGCCCGGGCCCTCAGCCGCCGTCATGGCGTGGCGCAGCCTCCACCGTCGCACCGGGAACCCCGTCCGGACATCACCCGCAGAGAGTGAAACGGTGCGGGCTCGTCACTGGTACGAGACGACGACCGGTGACGGCGTCACGGCGACCGTCTGCTTAGGCGTGAACGTGGGCGTGTCCTCGTCGTAGAAGTTCTTCCAGCCCCAGAGCACGTTCGGCGGAGCGTTGACGTGCAGCGCGTTCCACGTGTTGAACTTCTGCCCCGCCGAGCCGAACCCGTCGGCGTGGATCACGATGCGCAGCTCGTCGAAGTCGGTGCGCAGGCTCGATCGGTTGCTGATCATGTCGAGCCGGAACTGGTGCAGCATGAGGACCTTCTGCGGCAGCTTGTGCGCGCGGGTAAGGTCAGCCAGCCAGGTCGCGGTCTTGTTGATCTCGTCCGCGGTCACCGTACCGATCTGCTGCATGTGCCGCTGGCCCGGCTTGAGGCGCCACTCCGGGTCCAGGGCCAGGCCCACGTGCGGCTGCTGCAGCAGCTCCGTATAGAGCTTGGCCTGGGTGAGGAAGTCGGTGAGCCCGGGTTGCAGGTCGAGCAGCACGTAGATACCGGCGTCGCGGGCCACGTCGACCCACGGGCGCAGGTGCGCCAACGACGACTCGCTGGAGTAGTTGCCGTCCGGGCCGGCACCGCCCGACGCGACCGTGGCGATGACCTCGAACGCCGGCACGACCGGCTCGTTCACCAGCGAGCTGTACGCGCCGGCCACCTGCCGGGCGCGCGTCACGGCCGCACTGGCGGCCTGCTCGCCGAGGACGCCGAGCCGCGGGTCGCCGGGGTGCCCGTACAGGGCGACGAGCCGGCGGCCCGGGAACACGACCTGGCCGCCGCCGGGAAGCTGCACGCCGGTGGCGGCCGTCTCGACCCGGGCGCGTAGCTGCTCGGCCGGCCCGAAGGCGCTGCCGATGGCCAGTACGTGCGACGTCGACGCGCCAGCCAGCTGCTTGATGGCGCTGTCGCTGGCCCGCGGATCGGGATTGGCGGTCAGCACGAGCCGGGCGCCGCTCGCCCGAGCCGTAGCCGCCGCCGCGGCCGCGATGGGCTGATCGAGCGACAGGACCAGGAGGTCGTCGAGTGCGGGCCCGCGGGCCAGCCGCGGCAGCGAGGCACCATCCACCGAGTACGGCAGGACCGTCACCGCGTCGCCGAGCTCGGCCGATGCGGTACGCGCCCACGTCGTCGCGGGCTCCCCGACGGCCACGATGGTCGCCGCGTGCAGCCGGCTCAGCTCGGCACTCAACCCGCTGGCTGCCCCGGCGCCGGATGGTGCCGGGGCCGCGGCGCTGGCCGGAGCGGACGGCGTGGCCGTGGCCGGGGTCAGGAGCAGCGGGACACCCAGATCGACCGCGGTCTTGACCGCCCGGTCCAGACTCGGCGCGTCGCTCTCTCCGGCCAGCACCACTGCGGGCGAGTGGCCGAAGAGTGCGCGGCTGGTCGCCAGGGCCAGTTGCGCCGCGGTCGTGCCCTCCACCACCGTGGTGGCGGCGGCCGGGAGGGTCGGCTGCGCCTGTGCGACCCCGAGCGTCGGGCTCGGCGTGGCGGTCGGCCTCGGGGTCGCGGGAGCTGACGTGCAGCCGCCGACCAGCAGCGCGCCGACCAGAGCCGCCCGGGATACGCGAAAGCGCGGCATAGCGGTCCAAAGTTCGTACGGGCGGGGGATTAACCGGTACAGCATGCCACGCGTGCGGCACGTTGACGCCACAAACCTCGCCCCCGCGAGGGCGCTCCCCTCGGCGGATATCACGCTGGGCCGCCCGGACAGGTGCAACATCAGCTCGACGGCATCGACCCGTACCGGTTCGAGCTCGCCCTCCCCCACCGTCCATGCGCCACCGACGGCACCGGTGAGCTGCACCGCCACCGCCGGCCGGTTGGTCGCGCGGGCGAGCTCGAGCCGGTGCATCCAGGTGTCCCGCGATGTCAGCACGTCGAACAGGTAACCGGCGCAGGTGCCGCACGAGATCGACCGACGACAAACCAGCCAGCTCGTCGATCTGGACCTGGTTGTGCGCATCGAGGGCGGTGCGATCGGGGTACCGCTTGCGGCCGGCTCGCAGCCGGTGCAGGAAGGTGGCGATCCGCGCCAGTTCCTCGTACTGCCCCGCGACATGGGCCACGACATCCCGTACGCACCTGCCGGTGCGGTCGGTCGGCTTCGCCCAGTCCCCGTCGTCGAGGGCACCGACCAGGTCCTGGAACGCCGCCAACTCCAGCTCGGTGACGTCGCGCGGCGCGGCTACGGGTCAGCGGCTCGATGCGTCCGGCCGGCTCGCGGTAGCTCAAGCGGTCAATGATGTCGGAGGTCGCTGCTAGCGTCCGGTACATGACTGAGCCCGGGGACGTGCCGCCGGAGGTTCTCGACCGGCTCCGGCCGGTCTGTCTCGGGCTGCCGGAGGCCTACGAGGAGCCGGCCTGGGTCGGCATCCGCTGGCGCGTCCGCAAGCGCACGTTCGCGCACGTGCTCACCGTGGATCCCGACCACCACCGGGTGTACGCCCGGGCCGCCGCGACCGGCGAACCGATCTGCGTGCTGACGTTCCGCTCGCCGGGCGACGACATCGACGGGCTCGTCGCCAGCGGCCACCCGTTCTTCAAGGCGAGCTGGGGTGCTGATGTCATCGGCATGGTGGTCGACGACGGCATCGACTGGGACGAGGTCGCCGAGCTGCTCACCGAGAGCTACTGCGTCCTCGCGCCGAAGCGGCTGGCCGCGCACGTCGCCGGGCCACGCGGCGGCGCTACCCCCGGGCCAGCGCGATGATCGTGTCGAGCAGTACGTTCGCCCCGTTCACGATGTCGCGGTCCGCCGTCTCCTCGTCGGGACAGTGACTGCGACCGCCGACGCTCGGCACGAAGATCATCCCGGTCGGGGCCAGCTTGGCCATGTTCTGCGAGTCGTGTCCCGCCCCGGACGGCAGCGAGCTGCCGAGGAGGCCACGGGCCGCCGCGGACTCCCCAATGATCCTCTGGATCCCATCGTCCATATGCGACGGTGGTATCGCCGGCTCGAAGTCGACCCGCACGTCGAGGCCGCGCCGCGCGGCGACACCGTGCGCCGCCGTGGTGATGGCCCGATCCAGCGCAGCCAGGTGCGCGGCGTCGAGGTCGCGGAAGTCGACCGTCATCCGGGCCACCTCTGGGACGACGTTGGCCGCGCCCGGTTCGACGGTGATGATCCCGGCAGTGACAACCGCCTGGTCGCTGACCGACCGGGCGATGTCCGGGAACTGCACGATCAGCGCGCTGGCCGCGGTGAGGGCGTCCTTGCGCATCGCCATCGACGTCGTACCGGCGTGGTCGGCGCGGCCCCGGAAGGTGATGGTGCCGCCGCCGAGGCCCACGATCGCGCTGACGATCCCGATCTGGTGGCCGAGCCGTTCGAGCGCGGGTCCCTGTTCGATGTGCAGCTCCACCGTCGAGTGGATGGCGGCCGGATCGACGGTGGTCCGGGTGGCCCGATCGAGGTCCCAGCCCGCCGCCGTGAACGTGTCGACGAACCGGTCGCCGTCGCGGCCGGTCAGCGCCTCGAGATCGGCACTGGTGAAACCGCGGACGAGAGCGCTCGAGCCGAACAGATGGCTGTAGTTCCCTTCCTCGTCGGAGTACCCGACGGCTCGTACGGGTCGGCTGAGGCGGACGCGCTCCTCGTGCAGCCGTCGCACACACTCCAGTGCGGCCAACGCGCCGAGTGCCCCGTCGAAGCGGCCACCATTGGGCACCGAGTCGAGGTGCGAGCCGGACCAGACGGCCGGCACGCCGTCCAGCGCCGGTTCCTCGTCCGGCGACGACACGAACATGTTGCCGATGCCGTCGACCCGTACGGACAGGCCGGCCTCCGCACACCGGTCGCGGTACCAGGCTCGAGCCTCGGCATCGGCTGCGGAGAACGAGGTGCGCGTGAGGCCGCCGCCGGGCACCCGACCGATCCGGCCCAGGGCCTCCAGGTCGCCCAACAGCCGGGCACCGTCGACGCACATCCGTCCACTCACGCCGCGCCCCCCAACCGGCAACTCACGTTCTCCGCGGCCTTGTTCAACGTACGGCCGTCCTGCCGTACGGGAAAGGTCACGCTGGCGTGTCGACACGGCTGCGGCGTACGGCGCCATCGGCCGGGTGCTCGCCACCGGCGAGGAGACCTTGGCCAGACCCGGCGGCGCCGATGGGTTACGCTCCCCGGCCGGGACACGGCGTCCGGGCACGCGGACCCCCGGCTCGGCCAACTGGCAGGATGGCGGCATGCTTCCGACGCTTGACGAGATCCACGCCGCCCGTACGGCGATCGCCGGGATCGCGATCCGGACGCCGCTGGTACGCCTAAACGTGCGCACCGGCCAGGAGATCTACCTGAAGCTGGAGAACCTGCAACCGATCGGCTCGTTCAAGATTCGGGGCGCGGCGGCGCTGCTGACCTCGGTCGACCCGGCCGCCCTCTCCGACGGCGTGGTGACCGCGTCGGCCGGCAACATGGGCCAGGGCGCGGCGTGGATGGCCGCGCGGCTCGGCATCGGGTGCACCGTACTCGTACCGTCCACCGCCCCGGACGCCAAGGTGACAGCCATCGAGGCGCACGGTGCGACGGTCCGCCGCATCAGCCCGGAGCAGTGGTGGCAGGCGTTCCAGGACCGGCGCCTCGACGGCGTACCCGGGCTGTTCGTCCACGCCTTCGACGACCCGATGGTGATGGCCGGCAACGGCACGATCGGCCTGGAGATCGCCGAGGACCTGCCCGACGTAGCGACCGTTCTCGTACCGTGGGGCGGCGGCGGCCTGACCTGTGGCATCGCGACCGCGCTGCGCGAGGCGGCACCCCGGGCCCGGGTGTACGCCACCGAGGTCGCGGGTGCCGCACCGTTCGCCGCCTCGCTGGCTGCCGGCGCACCGGCGACCGTTGCCAGCACGCCGTCCTTTGTGGACGGGATAGGCGGCCCGGCGGTGTTCCCGGGCATGTTCGCGCACGCGACGCAGCTCGGCGTCGGCTCGCGGGTGGCAACGGTGGACGACGTCGCGGCGGCCGTACGACTGCTGGTCGAGCGGGCCAAGGTGGTCGCCGAGGGAGCCGGTGCCACGCCGGTCGCCTGCGCCCTGGCCGACCACGGCGGGCCGGCCGGCCCGGCACGGTTCGAGGGGCCGATCGCGTGCGTGGTGTCCGGCGGGATGATCGGCCTGTCCACGCTGGTCAAGCTGCTCAGCGACTGAGCTGGCGGCGTCGGGAAGCTGGCCGACGTGCCGGTTCCGGCAAGGTATGAAGGTGGCTTCGGCGCCTGCATGGCGTCGGGCCGAAGGCGATCGAGCTGCTTCGCCAGGCGTTCGCCGCGGGTGGCCTCTCGTTTCGCCGGTGATCCGGCGGGGCTCGGCAGTTGCCCCGGTCCGGGTGGTTGTCGGCAACTGAACGATCCCTTAGGTTCGGAGGGAACCGGCGTCACACATCGATGTCGGGGGGGACAACCCATCATCAAGGGGAGTCAACTATGAGATTCAATCGTCGGATCGCGCTCAGCGCCGCATCCGCCGTGGCACTCGTCGCCGGGCTGACGGTCACGGCCGCCGTGGCCACCCCGGCAACGGCGTCCGGACCGGACACCACCTACCTCGTGCTCGCGCCACAGGGTGGTTCCCTGGCAGCGGCGGCGGCCCGGGTCGATGCCGCCGGCGGCACGGTCGTGGCCAGTTACGGCCAGATCGGTGTCCTGGTGGCCCGGTCGACCAATCTTTCCTTCGACACCATGGTCGCCGGTGCGGGGGTCGAGGCGGTCGCCTCGACGACCGGCTTCGGCACCGTGCTGGACGATGACACCGTCATGGAGACGGTCGAGTCCGCGACGGTGGAGCCCACCGGTGACCCTACCGGCGAGCCGCTGTTCGGCCTGCAATGGGACATGACCCAGATCGATGTCGAGGCGGCGCATGCCGTGACAACGGGCGACCCGAGCATCGTGGTCGGCGTGCTCGACAGCGGGATCTCGAGCACCCATCCGGACCTGGTCACCCAGATCGCGAAAGACAAGAGTGCGTCCTGCCTCGGTGGCGTGGTCGACACGACCGAGGCCGCGTGGAACCCGACCACGTCCTCGCACGGCACGCATGTCGCCGGCACGATCGCCGGCGCGATCAACGGCGTCGGCGTCACCGGCGTGGCGCCCGGCGTGAAGGTCGCCTCGGTGAAGGTCGTGAACGACGACGGCTTCATCTACCCCGAAGCGGCGGTGTGCGGCTTCATCTGGGCCGCCGACCACGGCATGCGGGTGACGAACAACAGCTACTTCATCGACCCGTGGCAGTGGAACTGCCGCAACGACGCCCGCCAGCGGCCGGTCTGGGAGGCCGTACAGCGGGCCCTTCGCTACTCGGCGAACAAGGGCGTGCTGAATTTCGCTTCGGCCGGCAACGCCAACGTCGACCTGCAGCACAAGTTCGTCGACAGCGGCAGCCCGAATGACGGGAGCGCGCCACCCGAGGACCGCATCATCACCGGAGCCTGCCTCGACCTGCCGGCCGAGGCGCCGGGAGTGGTCACCGTGTCCGCGGTCGGCACCGTCCGGCTGAAGAGCTACTACTCGTCGTACGGGGAGGGCGTCGTGGACGTCGCCGCGCCCGGTGGCGACACGAGGCAGCCGAACCCGGCGGTCTCGACCACGGCGAACGCGGTGCTGTCGAGTGTCTTCAACACCGTGACGCACGTCAATGGCTGGGGCTACATGCAGGGCACCTCGATGGCGAGCCCGCACGCGGCGGGCGTCGCCGCGTTGGCGCTGTCCGTCCACCCCGGCCTGACGCCCGGCGCGCTCGCCGCCCTCGTCGAGCGAACCGCCGAGCAATTGCCGTGCCCGGCGGGCATCTACGATCCGCGCCCGGGTCTGCCCCAGTTCCAGGCTGAGTGCAGCGGCGGCAACCGCAACAGCTTCTACGGGGCCGGCGAGGTCAACGCCTTCAACGCCGTACAGTGATCAGCTAACCCGGACGACATCGGCGGCTGGCTCGAACCGAGCCAG
>JAEHDK010000536.1 GCA_016880465.1 Micromonosporaceae bacterium | reverse complement strand
GCGGCTATCCCGCCGCCGGTCGCGACGTCGTAGACCTGCCCGGACACCTCGACCACGACCTGCGGCGCCTGCTGGACGGGCTGCACCGTGATGCTGACGTTGTCGGTGGCATTGCCGGCGGAGCCCTGCCCCTGGGCGCGCAGCGTGGCCGACACGCTGTTGGCCGCCGGTGCCTCGTTAGCGGCCTTGAGCGTCAGCAGCTGATTCTTGGTGTTGTTGGGTGCCCCAGCCGGGACCTGGACGTCACCGCAGCCCGCCGTGCACGAGACTCCCTGGGGAAGCCCGGTAAAGCTCAGGGTCACCGTGATGGGGTTCGGGTCGTTGTTGGTGATCGTGGCGGTCACCGTCACGTCGCTGCCGGCGCGGATGGTCACGTTGTTCGGCGTGGCAGACAGCCCAGGATTGGCTGCGAACCCGGGTGCGGACATGCCGACAAGAGCGCCGGTGGCGAGAGCCACCACCACACCGGTCCGAAGCATCCAAGCTCGTCGGTGTGTCGTCAACGCCCACCGTCCTTCCGTACCTACCCCCCGCGGACATACACCGTGGGCAACTATGCCTTGTCCGACCCGGTAGGCGAAAGGCAGGGGTGCGGGTAACCCGTCCGCCCGAGGGTCGTATCGTCCCGGCGTGTCCCGTGCGCACAGTAAGTCCCCGGCGGTCGCCGCCGCGGTGGCAGCGATCGATAGCGGGCAGTCGCCCGAGCCGGTCACGCTGCGTACCGCGGTGCGCACCCTGCTCGCCGAGCTGGCGAGCCGGGCGCCGGGCCGTTCGGTTGAGGTGCGGGTCCCACCTTACGGTGCGATCCAGTGCGTGGCAGGCCCCCGGCATACCCGGGGTACCCCACCGAATGTCGTGGAGACCGACCCGATCACCTTCGTACGCCTGGCGACCGGCCGGATCTCCTGGGCCGATGCGGCGGGCTCCGGGTTGCTGGCCGCCAGCGGCAGCCGGGCCGACCTGTCCGGTCAACTACCGGTCTGGCCCTGACCGCCCTGCATGGTCGGGGCCGGTGCCTCGTCGTCCGGGCGCGGGCTCCGATCCGCCGGGTGCTCGACCAGCGCCAGGACGCGGTTCGCCAGGAACCGGGCCGTGCGGACCGCCGTGCCCCCTCGGGTCACCTCGGCGACCTCGACCACGCCGCGGGCGATGGTGACCTCGACCCGGCGACCGGCCCGGGAGGCGACCACCTCGTACCGCAGCGGCGCGCCGGCGCTCCCGGCGTCCACCACAATCTCGACCCGATCGCCCTTCATCCCTTAAGATTGCCTCCTGTGATAACCAAGCGCACACGGAAGATGGCTCTCTGTCAGGTGCCGCCTCTCGCGTACACTGTCGCGTGAACGGCAGTCCCCCGGCAACCACTAGGAGCGGTTAGTGCCCCGAGGTGACGGGCGGTTGACCCACGACCTCGACCCCCAGCGGCCCGGCCCGCAGGACGAGTGCGGGGTCTTCGGCGTCTGGGCGCCCGGTGAGGAGGTCGCGAAGGTGACCTACTTCGGGATCTACGCGCTCCAGCACCGGGGCCAGGAAGCCGCCGGCATCGCGGTCAGCGACGGCTCCGGCGTGGTCGTCTACAAGGATCTCGGCCTGGTCGCCCAGGTCTTCGACGAGCCCACGCTGAGCAGCCTGCGCGGCCATGTCGCGATCGGGCACACGAGGTACTCCACGACCGGCACGAGCAACTGGGAGAACGCCCAGCCCACGATCCGGTCCAACACCGCCGGCACCACCATCGCCCTGGCCCACAACGGCAACCTGGTGAACACCAGCGAGCTGGCCCGCGAGGCGGCCGTGCGGGATCAGCCCGGCGACGGTGCGACGTCGGATACGGCGGTCGTCACCGCGCTGCTCGCCGCGCGGCCGGACCTCTCCGTCGAGGCCGCCGCGCTCCAGACGCTGCCGATGCTGCGGGGTGCGTTCAGCTTCGTGTTCATGGACGAGACCACGCTGTACGCGGCCCGCGACGCCCACGGCGTACGCCCGCTGGTGTTGGGTCGGTTGGAGCGCGGCTGGGTCGTGGCGAGCGAGACCGCGGCGCTCGACATCGTCGGCGCGAGCGTGGTCCGCGAGGTGGAGCCCGGCGAGCTGATCGCGATCGACGAGCACGGCCTGCGCTCGGCCCGGTTCGCCAACCCGGACCCCAAGGGCTGCCTGTTCGAGTACGTGTACCTGGCCCGCCCCGACACCACGATCGCCGGCCGCAACGTGTACGCCGCCCGGGTCGCGATCGGCCGGCGGTTGGCGGCCGAGCACCCGGTCGAGGCCGACCTGGTGATCCCGGTACCGGAGTCCGGTACGCCGGCCGCGATCGGGTACGCCGGCGCGTCGGGCATCCCGTACGGCGCGGGCCTGGTGAAGAACGCGTACGTCGGGCGCACCTTCATCCAGCCCTCCCAGACGATCCGCCAGCTCGGCATCCGGCTGAAGCTCAACCCGTTGCGTGACAACGTCCGCGGCAAGCGGATCATCGTCGTGGACGACTCGATCGTGCGGGGCAACACCCAGCGCGCGATCGTCCGGATGCTGCGCGAGGCGGGGGCGCTCGAGGTGCACGTACGCATCTCGTCGCCGCCGGTGGCCTGGCCCTGCTTCTACGGGATCGACTTCGCGACCCGGGCCGAGCTCATCGCCAACGGCCTCGACAACGAGGGCGTCCGCCGCTCGATCGGCGCGGACACCCTCGGCTATGTGTCGCTCGCCGGCCTGGTCGGCGCTACCGAGCAGCCGACGACCCGGCTGTGCCGCGCGTGCTTCGACGGCGAGTACCCGATCGAGTTGCCGGCCGGCAACCTCATCGGCAAACACGTGCTGGAAGGCGTCGGAAGGCGCGTCGAGCACCATCAGGACAGCGGTGAGCCGGGGGTGGGCGCCCCACCCGTGGCTGCCGGAGCGGGTGGGGCGGGCGCATTGCGGCGCCCGTGAAGCCTGTCGTTATCGACAACCACCCTCGGTGAGTAAGGGGAGAACCGTGACGCACGTGACCGAACGGGCCAACAGCGAGCACCAGCCGTGGACCGCAGGCAACGGCCGCACCGCCCGCCGGCGCACGGTGACGTACGCGGATGCCGGCGTCTCGATCCACGCCGGTGAGCAGGCGGTCGAGCTGCTCAAGACGAAGGTGCACCGTACGCTGCGGCCCGAGGTCCTCGGCGACATCGGCGGGTTCGCCGGCCTCTTCCGGCTGGACATGCGCAAGTACCGCAACCCGGTGCTGGCCTCGTCGACCGACGGAGTCGGTACCAAGCTCGTCATCGCCCAGCAGATGGACATCCACGACACGGTCGGCATCGACCTCGTCGCAATGGTCGTGGACGACATCGTGGCGTGCGGCGCAGAGCCGCTCTTCCTGCAGGACTACATCGCCTGCGGCGAGGTGATCCCGGAGAAGGTCGCCGAGATCGGGGCCGGCATCGCGGACGGCTGCCGTACGGCCGGCTGCGCGCTGATCGGCGGCGAGACGGCCGAGCACCCGGGCGTGCTGCGCCCGCACGAGTACGACCTGTCCGCCACCGGTGTCGGCGTGGTCGAGGAGGACGCCATCCTCTCCCGCGACCGGGTCGAGGCCGGCGACGTGGTCATCGCGATGCCGTCGTCCGGCCTGCACTCCAACGGGTACTCGCTGGTCCGGCACGTACTGCTCGGGGCCGGCCGGCTGCGCCTGGAGTCGGTCGTCGAGGAGCTCGGCCGGCAGCGGACCCTGGGTGAGGAGCTGCTCACGCCGACGAAGATCTACGCGAAGGACTGCCTCGACCTGCTCAAGGAGTGCGACGTACGGGCGTACGCACACGTCACCGGTGGCGGCGTCCCGGGCAACCTGTCCCGGGTCCTCCCCGACCACGTCGACGCCATCGTGAACCGGTCGACCTGGCGGCCGTCGCCCGTCTTCGACCTGGTCCAGCGCAAGGGCCGCGTCGAGGACGTGGAGATGGAGTCCACGTTCAACATGGGGGTCGGCATGCTCGCGATCATCGCGGCGGCCGACCGGGACCGGGCGCTGGCCTTCCTCCGGGGGCGCGGCATCGACGCCTGGCAGGTCGGCGAGATCATCGACGGTACGGGCAACGTACAGATGCTCGGTTCGCACACCCGCGGGTGACCGGCTCCCGGCACGGCGCCGGCCCGCTGCGGGCAAATTGAGCAGATAGCCGATTGGGTCTTCACCCGAGTGGACAGTCCGGCCTAGCCTGAAACGACACATCCGGGCGGGGAGGAGAAGTCGGTGTCGTCTCGGGACGGTTCGGCAGGGGGCGCCGCGGCGACCGCCCGGTGGACCGGGATGCGCGGGCTCGCCCAGGTCCCGTCGTATGTGATCCTGCAGCCGACGACGCTGTGCAATCTCGACTGTGCGTACTGCTACCTGCCGTTCCGCGCGGCTGATCGGCGCATGCCGGTCGAGGTCGCCGCTGCCGTCGCCGCGACCGTGAACAAGTGGGCTGAGCGCGCCCCGCGGTACTCGGTGGTCTGGCACGGCGGCGAGCCACTTACCGCCGGCCGGGCCGGGCTGGCCGCGCTGATGGCGCCGTTCCGCGGCGTCGAGCACCACGTACAGACCAACGCCACGCTGATCGACGACGACTGGTGCGACTTCTTCACCGCGCACGGCGTCCGGGTCGGGGTGAGCATCGACGGGCCGAGCGACCTGACCGGCCAGCGGGTGGACCGTGGCGGGCGGCCCGCGTACGACCGGATCATGCGCGGCATCGCGGCGCTGCGCCGGCGGGCGATCCCGTTCGCCGCCCTGTGCGTGGTGACCGAGCCACGCCCCGGGCTGGCGGTCCGGCTGTACGACTTCTTCCTCGAGCTCGGCTGCTACGCGCTCGGCATCAACGTGGAGGAGCACGAAGGAGTCAACACCCGGTCCACGGCGTACCCGGAGCAGAGCGTCCGGGCCTTCTGGGCGGAGCTGGCCGGGGCGTGGCGGGCGGCGCCCCGTATCGAGCTGCGGGAGATCGAGTGGGCGCTGCGGTACGCCGGGGCGACCCTGGCCGGCGCGGCCGACGAGCTGCTGCCTCGACAGCACGACCCGGTTCCGACGATCGGTTACGACGGCCGCGTCGTGCTGCTGTCTCCGGAACTGGCCGGGTTCACCGATCCCGGCTACGGCGACTTCGCGTCCGGCAACGTACGCGAGACGCCGCTGTACGAGATCGTGGCGGCCGCCGCGGCCCACCCGGGCGGCTGGGTAGCCGAGTACCTGGCCGGCGTCGAGGCGTGCCGCACCAGCTGCCCGTACTTCGGCTTCTGTGGCGGCGCTCACGCGGCCAACCGGTACTTCGAGCACGGGCGGTTCGACGGCACCGAGACCGATCACTGCCGGAACAGCAAGATCCGCTTACTGGAGGGAGTGCTCGACCATGCCGGAGCCAACTGACCCGATCGCCGAGCGCATGCGCGGGACCACCGGTCTCGGGCGCCTGCTCGCGGAGGCAGACAGCGTCTGGCGCTCCCGGGCGGAGGCCGGCGACGCCGACCCCGAAGTGGCGGCGTGGCGGCCGTTCGAGGACGCGTTTCCGACCTTCTACCAGTTCACGAACCGGCCACCGCGATGACGCGGTGACCTGGGACATACGTGAGCACGCGGGGCATCCCGCGTGCTCATTTGTATCGGTGCTCTAGCGCCGAGTAGCTGCCCGGTCGTCGGGCTCGTCCTCGTCGTCGTCGGAATAGTCGCCGTACTGGTCGGGCTCATCGAACTTCTTGTCCGACGTAGCGCCATTACCAGCGAGCTCGCGCTGCAGAGCGGCGAGGTCGGTGTTGGGGGAGTGGTACTTCAGCTCCCGCGCCACCTTCGTCTGCTTGGCCTTAGCTCGGCCGCGCCCCATGGCTCGACCCCCTCGCACAGAATTACGGGGCTGCCCCGGGCGGGCCCCGATGACGT
>JAEHDK010000535.1 GCA_016880465.1 Micromonosporaceae bacterium | reverse complement strand
TCGCTGTTCTTCGTGTTCTCCGGACTGTTCGCGGCGATGAAGAGGACCGCCGGCGGTGCCGGGAACACGGCCGACCAGATCGCCAACGCCGAGCACCGCATCGCGACCGCGCAACGTTCGGCGACCGATGCGCAGCAGGCACTCAACGACGCCCGCGAAGAGGCGGCCGACAAGCTGCGCGACATGCGGGTCCAGCTGGCCCGGGCGAACCTGGACCAGCGTGAGGCCGCACAGGGTGTCCGGGACGCGGCGCTGGCGTTGCGGCAGGCCCGCATGTCCGGTGACGCGAACGAACGCCGCCGGGCCGAACTTGCCTTGGAGTCGGCGAAGCTGTCGCAGATCGAGGTCACCAACCGGCTGGCGGACGTAGAGCAGGAGTATCAGGCCCGGCAGGCCAAGGGCGTCGAAGGCTCCGACGAGGTGCAGACGGCGTTGCAACGCCAGGCCGACGCCACCTACGAACTGGCCCAGGCGCAGAAGGCGCTGCTCGACGCGCAACGCGGCGGCGGTGGGGCGAACGCGCAGGCCCAGGCGTACGCCAAACTGTCGGCCGCCGGCAAGGCCCTGGTCGACACGTTGCACGCTCTGGCCCCAGCGTGGCGGCGTCTACAGCAGCAGGTCCAGCAAGCCGCACTGGTCAACGTGGCCGGCGACGTGCGAGCGCTGTCCACGGCACTGCTGGCACAACGTGGCTATCTGGTGGCGATCGGCGCCGCCTGGAACACGGCCTTCCGCGGCATCATCGGCGTGTTCACCAGTTCGAAGGGCTCCGCCCAACTGGACCAACTCTTCCGCAACACCGCCGTTATGGCCCAGCGTCTCGGCGATGCGTGGGCGCCGTTCCTGCGCGGCTTCCTGACCTTCGTCGCCGTCGGCTCGGACTTCCTGCCCCGGATGGGGGCTTGGATCCAGAACATCGCCAACCGCTTCGACGAGTGGGCGACCAAGGCGGCCGAGTCGGGCCGTATCACCGGCTGGATCAACAAGGCCATCGACGCCGGCCGGGAGTTCTGGCACATCCTGCGTGACATGTCGGCCGGTATCGCCGAGGTGTTCCGGGCCGGATCGGGTGGCCCCGGCTATCTGAGCAAGCTGGCCGATGCGGCGGCCCAGTTCCGCCAGAAGATGGCCACACCGGAGGAACAGGCCCGGCTGGCGAAGTTCTTCGCCGTTGCCCGGGACCTCGGCTCGCAACTGTGGGGCATCCTCAAGTCGCTGGGGTCGATTCTTGTCGGTACCGCGCCGTCGCTACAGACGGTGGCTGGCGCACTGAGCATCCTCGGCATCGCTCTGCGGTGGGCGGCGACTCACACCGATTTCCTCAACCACGTCCTGCCGATCCTGATCCAAGGCTTCATCGCGTTCAAGACCATCTCGCTCGCGACCCGGGCCGCGATCATGATCTGGACCGCCGCGCAGTGGCTTCTCAATGTCGCGCTGACCGCCAACCCGATTGGCCTGGTCATTCTCGCAGTCGTGGCGCTCATCGCCATCATTGTCGTGCTGATCAAATACCACCGCCAGATCGGCGAGTTCTTCGTCATGGTCTGGGGCGCCATCTGGGGTGCGATCCAGACCGGCTGGAACTGGGTCAAGGACCACTGGCCGCTGCTGCTGGCCATCCTCACCGGCCCGTTCGGTCTGGCGGTCCTGTACATCGTCGACCACTGGCACACGATCCTCGACTTCATCAGAAGCCTGCCCGGCAAGATCGCCTCGGCTGCGGTGGGCCTGTGGGACGGCATCGTCAACTCGTTCAAGTCGGCGATCAACTGGCTGATCCGGCTGTGGAACGACTTCCACCTGACCATCGGCGGCGGCACATTCCTCGGCTACACCCTGCCCTCGTTCACGCTCAACACGCCCGACATCCCGCAGCTGGACACCGGCGGCACGATCACACATACCGGCCTGGCCGTGGTCCACAAGAACGAGACGGTCCTGCCAGCCGCTCGGAGCGGCGGTGGCCGGAGCGCTTCGGTTGACGTGCGGTTCTCCGGCGACGTCGACTCGGCGTTCGCCACCGCGTTCATGAAGCTGGTCCGGGCAGGCAAGATCACGATTCGCGCTGGTGCCGTTGTGGCATAGATGGCACCACCGGCCGATAGGCGCTACCGACGGCGGAACAGGTAGTACCCGACCGTCCGTCCACTGATGGCCACCTGCTGGCCAGACGCCAGGAACTTGTCACGCGACTCCTGACGGGTCGGGACGAACACGACCGTGCCGTTGACCAGGTCCCAACCCTGGGCGCAGATCTCGTTCAGCGTCTCTGACGGGTCAGCGTCTCTGCTGGGCGATGCGGTGCCGACCATCGGCGCGACGACCGCCTGCTGGCTTGCCACCTCGATGGCGGCCTGGAATATCTGGTCACCACGGACGTAGGCGGCGTGGGCTCGTTCCGCCATGGTCTGGGTTTTACTGCCGAACAGAGCCATGCGCTGAGCCTGCGACTCTAGAACTTGCGGCGCCACCGCCGATCATCCACCGACATCGGTACGCGCGACGGATTGCGGGGTGACCGGTGGCCTACCCCACGACGCCGCTGCCGGTGGTTGTCGAGTTCTGGAACGGCACCGCATGGGTGGACATCAGCGCCTACACGTACTCCCGCAACGGCGCCGGCATCACCATCATCCGCGGCTTCCCGGATGAGGCTAGCGGCCCGCAGCCCTCGTCGTGCACCTTCCAGCTCAACAACCGCGACGGCCGGTTCACTCCGCTCAACCCGACCGGCCCGTACTACGGGCTGATCGGACGCAACACGCAGGTGCGGGTGTCGGTGACCGGCTACGGGACCCGGTTCGTGGGCGAGATCTCCGAATGGCCATCCCGCTGGGACGTGACCGGCCGCGACGTGTGGGTGCCGGTCACCGCGCAGGGTGTGCTGCGCCGGCTTCAACAGGGTTCCTCGCCTGTCAATTCACCCTACCGATCGGCCGTTTTGTCGGCTGAGGCCAACGATCCGTTCTATTTCTTCCTCGGGTATTGGCCGATGGAGGACGGCACCTCGTCAACGTCCTTCGGTTCGGCGCTCAACGAAGAGAACGACACCGTGGACGGTGTGCAGTTCACGCGGACGGTACCGATCATGTCGTATTCCGGCACGCGGCCAGCCTTCGCGAGCACCGGACCCTTTCTCGGGTCAGATTCCCTGCCAATCCTGGGCGCGACGACGACCCTTATGGCACCCATTCCGTTGTTGTCGAGCCGGTCTATATCTGACTATTCCGTCAGTCTCCATTTGGACATCCCGGCGACAACCGGCTGGACCGACGGCACACCGATCCTGTGGATCAGTCAATCCCTAGCTAGCTCGACGATCGCAACCTGGGAAATCCGGTACGTCTCCGGTGGTGGCGGAGATCTTGAGGTGCGCGCCCTCGATTCCGCTGGCACCCAGCTGGCCACGTCCGGCACCCTGGATTACAACATCGATGGCACGCAGCTTCGGTTGTTTTTCAGGGTGTCGTCTGATGGCGTGGATGCTGGCTGGGTCCTTAAGACCCAGACGCTCAATTCTGATGGCACCGCGATCACCCAGATACAGAACACATCGTCGTTCGCCGGCCTGGTCGGAACTCGCGCGATGGGCCTGCGTATAGCCCCGAGGGGTGGCCTTACTGACATGGGGGTAGGCCAGGCCACAGTTCAGGCGTTCTTCGTCAGTGATATCGACTCCAATGCGCTGCTGTCCTTCGCGGGTGAAACCGCCGCGGACCGGGCGCAGCGGCTGATAGAGGATCGCGCGATAACCTCCACGACGCTCGGCACTGCCGCAGATACGCAGGCCATGGGCCCACAGGCCACACCCTCGACTCTGCTGAACGCCCTCAACGAGACGTGGGTCGCCGACCAGGGGCTCCTTCACGAGACCGTCGACACGCTGGGGCTCACGTTCCGGACGCTGGACAGCCTGTACAACCAGACAGCCGGGCTCGCGCTGGACTACACCGGCGCCGGTGAGGTCGCCCCGGATCTGGAGCCGACCGAGGACGACCTGAACGTCCGCAACGACGTCACCGTTACCCGCAAGAACGGCTCCTCGGCCCGATACGTCGACTCGACGTCACGCATGGGTACGGCCGATCCGCCTACCGGTGTCGGCGTCTATGACACCAGCGTCGAAATCAACATCCAGACCGACACCGACCTGATCCAGCACGCCTCGTGGCGGGTGCATCTCGGCACCGTCGACGAGTCCCGCTATCCCAGCGTGCACGTCAACATGGCCGCCCTCGCCAAGGCGGGCCAGACCACCTTGATGACCAACGCCGCCGGCCTCGAGGTTGGCGACCGGATCACGATCACCAACCTGCCCTCGTGGGTGCCGCCGGGCGACGCCGATCTGATGCTGCTCGGCTACACCGAGACGATGATCCACCCGATCGATTGGGATCTCGTCTTCAACTGCGCGCCGTACTCGCCGTGGCGGGTCGCTGTTCTCGCGGAGGAGTCGATGACCTTACTGACTGCCGAGACCACTTCCTCGACCGCGTGGCGGATCGGCTGCCAGCCCGACTTCACCACCGTGGCGGCCGATCTGCCGGTGTCGCTGACTGTCGACGGGGAAGAAGTGTCGGTCACCGCGGCGGCGGCGGCGTCCGTCGGCATCGCGGCCGGCACGCCGGTTCATGGCGACAACGCTTCACTACAGCCGACGCATCCTTCACATGTCGAGGGCGACCTGCTGATCGTCTACTGCGCGATCCGGTCCTCGGGAGTGGCGAACCCGAACACGCCGGCGGGCTACACGACACTGGTGGCCGACAACAACCATCGAGTCTTCGCCAAGTACGCCGCGTCCGCTGCAGAGCCGGCACCGACGGTGACGTTCTCTGGCGGCTCGGCAGGCGACACGACATCGGCAGTATCGATCCGGGTCAGTGGCGTGCAGATCACTGTGCTGAACTCGAAAACCCAGATCAACGGATCGGCGCAGGACATCGCGTTCCCCGCCTACGTGATCGAAGACAATGTGCAACTCCTCCAGTTCTGCTGGAAGCAGGACGACTACACCAGCGTGGCGGTCGGCGGTGGCATGACCGAAGTGGTCGAAGCTTCCAGCATCACCGGCAACGATCAGAGCCTGTATGTGGCCCGCGGGCCGGTGGCGTCCAACCCGACGCCGATCCCGGCGGCCAGTCATGTGGTTACCGGCGGCGCTGCTGCGATCAGCCGGGTCATCCTGTTCACCGTGCCCCGCGGTGTCGCCGACCTGACCGTCACCCGTTCCGTCAACGGCGTAGTAACCAGCCATGCGCAGGGGGCGACCGTGCAGATCACCGACCCGGAGGTGTTGGCGCTATGACCTTCTTCTCCGGGCAGAAGCTCACCGCCGCCGATCTCAACAACCTGCTCAACAAGAACTCGCCGCTGCCGCTGGGCATCATCGCCCGCGGCAACCGGACCACCAGCAGCACCACCACCACCACCGAGCAGGGTGTGCTGCGCCTGGATGACATCCCCGTCTACGCCGGCCGGACGTACAAGATCTGGACGACGCCGCTGCAACTGGACACGACGGTCGCCAACGACGTGGTGCGGGCCAACATCCGCTACACCGAGGACGGATCCACCCCGGGCACATCATCGACGGTGTTGCAGTGGTGTCAGTCCCGCGCCGACGACGCCACCAACCCGAACACGGTGGAGATCACCCAGGACTACTCGCCGGCCGCCGACGCGCTGCTGTCGCTGATCCTCACCGTTGCCCGCACCTCCGGCACCGGCAACGTCAGCATCCTCGCCGCCGCCACCTCCCCGATCTGTCTCGTCGTCGAGGACCTCGGCCTCGACTCGACCGATACGGGTACCGACCTGTGAGAAGGGCCCTCAACATGACGAGCGCATCCCGCCTCAGGGCTGGCCTGCTAGCGGTATCGCTGGCCACCGCCCTGGTCCTAGTCGCCGCACCGGCGCAGGCCACTGTCGTGTACACGGTGTGGATGTCCCCGGCCGGTGCGGACACCAACGACGGCAGCCAGGCCGCACCGGTCGCCTCGCTGGCCCGAGTGCAGGACATCCTGCGCGTCGCCGCACCGGCGAGCGACGTCGAGATCCGGATCTGGCAGGGCACCTACACGACCGGACAGCTCACCTGGGACTTCTACATCCCGGGCCACTACATCACGTTCATGCCCGCCGACTACGAGATCGGCGAGAACGTTACCGGCATCGTCGGCCGGCCCGTGTTCCAGTCCGACGGCACACCCGGCTACTGGCTCGTCGCGAAGATCCCCACCAGCTATGTGGGCGGTGACCTGACCTCCCGGCTGCGGTTCTACTACCTGCAGATCCAGGGCTACGGTCAAGGCGGCCTGTCCCTGTACGGGCGGACTTCGACCGTCAACGGATTCAAGATCCCGACGAGCGGACTGGACGGCAACACCGTCGCTGGCATGTTCTTCCTGAACCTGGGCTCCGCCTGGGGCAACGGGGTCGGCTACGGCGGGGTGTCGCTGACCAACTCGTCGAACAACTTCATCGGCAACAACCACTTCCGGCATTTGGAGAATGTGGCACCGTCCCCGGCTGCCATCCATGGTATCTACGCACTGCACGGCTCCTCAGGCAACACCATCCGCGGCAACGCCTTCTACGCCATCTCCGGTCACCCGATGCGGGTCCGCAACCAGTCGAACGCCAACAACGTCTCTGCCAACACGTTCACGTTGACGGGCGGGGCGGGCTACTCGGACTGGTTCTGCGACCAGGCATGTGTCGACGCCAACCCCGGATCGGTGCTCGAATGCGCCAGCCAAGCCGACCTCTTCCACGACAACACGCTGGCCAGTGCCTACGACGGCGGCCCGTTGACGGAGATCTACCTGTTCCCGCCTGGTCTGGACAACCCCGGCCCGGCCGGCTGTCCCGCACTGTCCGGGCCGCGGGTTACCGCCTATGGCAATCTGCCATGACCATCCAATTCCCGGACCGGTCCAACCATGATGGTCAACTGCCCGCCGCCGGGCTGGTTGCGTTGGTCGCGAAGGCCACCGAGAGCACGAACTTCTACGACTCGACCTATGACTGGAACCGCAGCCGGGCTACTGCGCTGGGCATCCCGTTCTGCGCCTACCACTTCCTGCACAACCATGACGTGCCAGCCCAGGCGGCTTGGGCGTTCCAGCACGTCGGTTCGACGCCGCTCATGCTGGACTGGGAGACGACAACCAGCGGCGAGAAGCCAGACATAGCCGCCGCGACAGCGTTCATCGGCGCCTACCGCGCGCTTGGCGGCGTGCTGCACCTGGCCTACCTGCCCCGCTGGTACTGGCAGCAGATCGGCTCACCCGACCTGCGCCCGCTGGCCGCAATGGGCATCTCGATCGTCTCGAGCAACTACACCAGCTACTCCGACACCGGGCCCGGCTGGGCACCGTACGGCGGAGTCACCCCGGCGATCTGGCAGTACTCGGGCACCCCGGACTGGAACGCCTACCGCGGCACGCCCGAACAGCTGCGGGCCCTGTTCAACGGCACGCCGCCGCCCCAACCGCAGGAGGACAGCATGCAGGTCATCATCCGCAGCCGGCAGACGGGCTGGGTCGGTGTCGCCGACTTCATCCACCGCCGACACATAGCGAGCATCCAGGAGTGGAAGACGCTCGAAGCCCGCCTCGGCGCGACGCTCGACGTGGACGAGGCGCAGCTGGACTGGTACGGCGTCGACGTGCAGGCCCCCGGTGAGCCGCTGGTCCTCACCGACGAGGTGAAAGCCGAGATCACGGCCGCGGCGAAGGCCGGCGCCCCGACGCACGATGAGCTCGTCGCGGCCGCCGAAGAGGGCGCGAACCGCGCCGAAGACTCGTAGCCCACGCCGGTGGATGCGGTGTCCGGCATCCTGACCGCCACCTTCACCGGGTCGCTCATCACCGGGATCGTGGTGCTGGTCCGCATCGCTATCGGCGCTGAGCGACGGAGGGCAGACGATTGGCGTACGGCGGCGCAGACGCAATCGGCAGCCAACGAGGTGCACTCCGCCAACATCGCCAAGTTGATCGGCTCGGTCGAGCAGTTGGCCGCCTCGCAGCGCGAGGTGCTCGCGCTGTTGCAGGCGCAGTCCGCCAAGCGGCGAGGTGCGGCATGAGATGGCCGAGGCGCCGACGTGACGGGCACGAGGCGAAGGCCGCGATCGTCGAGGCCGAGCAGCAACACGCGGCGGCGAGCGCGAGCACGGCCGACGTGGAAGCGGTGGCACTGGTCGCCCGGATGCTGGCCCGCCGGTCTGACCGGTTCGTGCGCGAGGTCGAGCAGTCGTGGCGGAGACCGGCGTGATCGGGTTGGTGCAGGCCCTGATCACCGGGTCGATCCTGCTGACGCTGACCTTCGCGATCGCCCTCGGCCGGCCGTCCGGGGCGGTGGGTTGGATGCTCGCCGCTTGGGCCTGGGTGACCGCCACCTTCGAGCTGCTGCTACTGCTGAGCACCTTCCGGGTGGCGGTGCCGATCTGGATCGCGGCGAGTGTCCTGCTCGCCCAGGACGTGATCTTCACGTGGCGGCTGGTGCTGCTGTGGCGAAGTCGCCAAGACAAGGGAGTCCTTCATGACCAGTGATGCCGTAGTCGCGCTCGTTGTCGGCGCTCTGCTGCCGATGCTGATCTCCGTCGTTGTGCGTTCCGCCTGGCCGGGATGGCTGAAGGGCGCTGTCGCGGTCGGATCGTCGATCGTCGCCGGCGCGGTCACCGCCTGGGCGACGGGGCAGCTGTCCAGCGCACAGGGTTTGATGCAGACCGTCGTGATCATCTTCGGCGCGTCTATGACGACGTACAAGATGTTCTGGCAGCCGACCGGCATTGGCCCGGCCGTCGAACGGGCTACCCAGCCCGCCGCCGCGCGGCCCGCGTCGCCGTCGGCCGTGACAGGTGCGCCATGAGCAAGTCGACAAGCACACCACAGCCGGACCCGTTCGAGCGGTCCAAGCAGGCCGCCGAAGAGGCCCGCCGGCAGGAGGCGCTGCGCGACTATGAGCGCATCGAGCGCATCCGGGCCGAGCGGGAGAAGCGTTAGGCTGAACGTCGCCAGCTCGGTAAGTCCAAGTGGGCGACGGACGCGGCCCGGAATGGGACGAGAGCGCAGGTTCGATTCCTGCCCGAGTTGAGCTGACAGAACCGCCCCTCCCCGTTGTAACCGGGGAGGGGCGGTTCTTCGTCATGTCGGGCGGCTGCTTCGCCGTGTCCGATACCAGCCCCCGCGTGTGCCTGACCTGCCTCGCCGTGTCCGAGACGAGAGGGTCGGGTCTCGAGGACGGCGACCCTCGCACGGGACATGACGACCGTGGCCACAGACACAAAGAGGCCCCCCTGCCGGGACACGGCAGGGGGGCCTCTCTTGTTCTACCTGGTGTATGTCCCGACCACCAGGGGCAGGACCTACACCCGCTCGACCGTGAGATCGAGCGGCGGCATACCGGGGCTGACCGGCGCCGCGACCACCGTCGTGGTCCGCTTCACTGCACGAGGCTTGCGCGCCCGCTTCGCCGCGTTCGCCTTCCGGGTTGCCGCGGCCCTCTTGGCTGCATCAGACCGGTTAGGGTCGACAACCGGCGGTGCCTGCTTGACCTGCGCTGCGATCCACTCCGCCAGCAGGTAGAGCACGACCATCGCCCCGTGCACCACCCGCGAGCCGATCGTCTCGCCAGCCACCGTGTTCGCCACCGTCGACGCGGTACCGGTGA
>JAEHDK010000534.1 GCA_016880465.1 Micromonosporaceae bacterium | reverse complement strand
CCCAGGCCGCGCTGGAAAGGATCGCCCGCGACGTGCTGCCCAAGGGCGTGACCTTCGAGTGGACCGACCTGACCTACCAGGAAATCCTGGCCGGTAACACCATGGGGTCGCTGCGTCCGCTGCCGTCCACGGTGGATGAACACGGCCTCAAGCGGTGGCTGGCCGGTGCCGGGGTCCGGGTGCCCACCGGCCGGCTGGCCCACAGCGTCGCCGACGCGACCGACGCGGTCGAGGAGTGCGGCGGCGTCGCGGTGCTCAAGGCTGCCGTACCGGGGCTGACCCACAAGACCGAGGCGGGCGGCGTGGCGCTCGGCGTGACGCCCACCACGGCGGCCCAGGCGTACCGCCGCTTGGCGGCGTTCGCCGGTGCGGCCGGCGTCCTGGTCGAGGAGCAGGTCGCCCGCGGCGTGGAGCTGCTCGTCGGGATCGGGCCGAGCCCCCTCGGCCAGGTCCTCACCGTCGGCGCGGGCGGCGTGCACACCGAGGCGCTCGACGACGTGGCCGTCCGGCTGCTGCCGGTCTGCGACGCCGACGTCCGCGACGCGCTGGGCCAGACCCGGGTGGCCCGCCTCCTGCGCGCGCTGCGCGGGCAACCGGCCGCCGACGTCGACTCGTTCGTCGCGCTCGCGCTGCGGGTCGCCGGCCTCGGGCCCGCGTTGCCGCCCACCGCCACGCTCGATCTCAACCCGGTGGTCGTCCGGCCGGACGGCGCGACCGTACTCGACGCGGCGCTTGCCAACGGTGTCGCGGAGTCCGGCGCCCCGGCCGGCACGGGGGCTTGATGCTCGTCGGCATGCTGGTCCAGCGGGCGGCGCGGCGGTACGCCGGCCGGGTGGCTCTCGTCGGTCCACAAGGGACCGTCACGTTCGCGGAGCTCGGCGACCGGGTCGGCCGCCTCGCGGGTGGGCTCCGCGCGCTGGGCCTGGCACCCGGCGACCGGGTGCTGGACCTGCAGCCCAACCAGAACACCTCGATCGAGGCCGACCTCGCCTGCTGCACCGCGGGTCTGGTACGGGTCGCGCTCAACTACCGGCTGCACCCGGACGACTGGGCAGGCATCGCGGACGACTGCGGCGCCCGCGCGCTGGTCTACGACGCGCGGTACGCCGCCCCGACCGGGGCGCTGCGCAGCGGCATCCCGGAGCGGCACACGGTGGTGATCGGCGACGGCCCGGGGGTGCCGTACGAGAAGCTGTGCGCCGCCGCGCCGGCCGGCGACCACGCGCAGCACGACGCGCGCCCCGACGACCTCGTGTCGCTCAACTACACCTCCGGTACGACCGGCCGGCCGAAGGGGGTCCGGCGCACCCACCGGGTACGGTTCGCGAGCCTGGTCAACATGGTCGCCGACGTGGTCGGCGCGGCACCCGGGCCGGCCGACGCGTACCTCCACGCCGGACCGGTCACCCACACCAGCGGGCTGTTCGTGCTGCCGTTCCTCGTCCACGGCGCGCGCCAGCTGATCCTGCCCGCGTTCGACCCCGAGGCCGTCGTGGACGCCGTACGCCATCGGGGCGCGACGCACACGGCCCTCGTACCCACGATGGTCGCCCGGCTACTCGCGCTGGGTGAGCCGCTCGCGGAGCTGCGGATGCTCGGCTACGCCGGCGCGCCCATGCCGCCCGAGCAGATCCGCCAGGCGTACGACCGGCTGACCCCCAATCTCGTGCAGTACTACGGTCTGGTCGAGGCGATCCCACCGGTGACCGTGCTGGATGCGGCGGACCACGCGGCCGGGCTCGCCGGCGAGCCGGAGCGGCTGACGAGTGCGGGCCGGCCGGCGCTCGGTGTCGAACTGTCCATCGTGGACGACGACGGCCGGCCGCTGCCGCCCGGCGAGGTCGGCGAGGTCGTCACCCGGGGCGACCACGTGATGCCCGGGTACTGGTCCACCGTGGCCGGTTCGGTCCGCGCGGTCGACGCCGAGGGCTGGCTGCACACCGGCGACCTCGGCCGGCTCGACGGACCCGGCCGGCTCTGGCTGGTCGACCGGAAGGGCGACATGATCATTACGGGCGGGTACAACGTCTATCCGCGCGAGGTCGAGGACGTCGTCGCCGAGGTGCCGGGCGTCCGCGAGGTCGCCGTGCTGGGCCTCGCCGATCCGGACTGGGGGCAGCGGATCGTCGCGCTGTACACCGGTGACGCCGAGCCGGACGCGATCGAGGCGCACTGCCGGGCGCGGCTCGCGTCGTACAAGAAGCCCAAGGAGGTCCGCCGGGTGGCGCGCTTCCCGCTGAACCCGACCGGGAAGATCGCCAAGAACGTACTGCGCCGCGAGCTGGAGGCGTGATGGAACGGCCCGGTGAGTTCCCGTACAGCCGCGGCATCTCGGCCGTACCGAAGCCATGGGTGATGGGCCAGTACGCCGGTTTCGGCACCGCGCGGCAGTCCAACGCGCGGTTCCGGACGCTGCTCGACGCCGGCGTCACCGGGTTCTCCGTCGCGCTCGACCTGCCGACCCAGCTCGGGCTGGACTCGGACGACCCGCGCGCGGCGGGCGAGGTCGGTCGGGTGGGCGTGGCCATCGACTCGCTGGACGACATCGAGACGCTGATGGCCGGCATCCCGCTGGAGAAGATCAGCCAGGTGCGGACGACCGCGAACTCCATCGGGTACCTCTGGACGGCGCTGTTCACCGCGCTGGCCGAGCGGCAGGGCGCGCACCCCAACGACTTCGGGCTGTTCATCCAGAACGATGTGCTCAAGGAGTTCATCGCCCGGGGTACGCAGATCTTCCCACCCGGGCCGTCGCTCAAGCTCGCGGTCGACACGATCGAGCACTGCGTACGGCACACGCCACGCTGGGTACCCCTGGCGATGTCCGGCTACCACATCGCCGAGACCGGTGGTGACGCCGCGCAGGAGGTCGGGTACACGTTCGCCAACGCGATCGCGTACCTCGACGAGGTGACCGCCCGCGGGCTGCCGATCGACGCGGTCGCCCCGACGCTGTTCACGTTCCTCTCGGTGGGCATCGAGGTGCTCGACGAGATCGCCAAGCTACGGGCCGCCCGCCGGGTCTGGGCGCACCTGATGCGGGACCGGTACGGCGCCCGCGACCCGCGCAGCAGCCAGCTGCGGATCTTCGCGTTCACCGCGGGGTCCAGCTTCACCGCCCAGCAGCCGCTCAACAACGTGGTGCGGGCGAGCCTCGAAGCCCTCGCGGCGGCGCTGGGCGGGGTCCAGACGCTGCACGTCAGCGCGTACGACGAGGCGCTCGGCGTGCCGACCGAGGCGGCCGCGACGCTGGCCCTGCGTACCCAGCAGATCGTGGCCTTCGAGAGCGGGGTGGCGGAGGTGGTGGACCCGCTCGGCGGGGCACCCGAGATCGAGGCCCGCACCGATCACGCCGAACGGCGGATCCGGGACGTGCTCGGCGACGTCGAGCGGCGCGGCGGTGCCCTGGCCTGCATCGAGTCGGGCCATTTCGGCCGGGAGCTGGCGGATGCGGCGTACCACCGGACCCAGGCCGTCGAGCGCGGAGATCGCGTGGTGATCGGGGTGAACCGGCACGAGAGCCCGACCCCGCCGCTGGAGGTCTTCACCGTCGACCCGGCGCGGGAGGCCGAGCAGGTGACCGCGGTACGTGCGGTGCGGGCGCGGCGGGACGCGACCGCGGCCGAGGCGGCGCTGCGGGCGGTCGGCGACGCGGCGCGGGGCGGTGACAACGTGGTACCGGCGTGCGTCGCCGCGGTCCAGGCGTACGCGACGATCGGCGAGGTCGTCGGTACGCTGCGCGACGTGTACGGCACCTGGCGTCCGACGGCCACGTTCTGACAGCCGGCCGGTTGGGTAGGCTGAGCCCGAGCTGACCCACCGGACGTGGAGAAAGTCGTGAAGCTGTCGATCCTGATGCCGGTCTACAACGAGGAAGAGCGCATCGCCGACGCCGTGAAGCAGGCGTTGGACGTCGCGTACCCGTGCGAGATCGAGCTGTTGATCGTCGACGACGGCAGCCGCGACGGCACGCGGGAGGCGCTCGACCGGCTCGACGACGGCCGGGTCCGGGTCATCTACCACCAGCGCAACCAGGGCAAGGGCGCGGCGATCAGGACGGCGGCGGAGCACGCGGCCGGCGAGTACATGGTCATCCTCGACGCCGACCTGGAGTACGACCCGGAGGACATCCCCCGGCTGCTGGAGCCGGTGCTCGACGGGCACGCCAAGGTGGTCTACGGCAACCGGACGTTCGGCAGCCACAGCGCCTACTCGTTCTGGTACGTGATGGGCAACAAGGCCGTGACCATGGCGGCGAACGTGCTGTTCAACTCGTACATCGGCGATCTGGAGACGTGCTTCAAGCTGATGCCGGTCACGCTCTACCGGTCGCTGCAGATCCGCTCGCGCGGCTTCGGCATGGAGGCCGAGATCACCGGCAAGCTGCTGCGGCAGAAGATCCGGCCGTACGAGGTGCCGATCAGCTACCGCGCCCGGACCCGCGAAGAAGGTAAGAAGATCACCTGGCGGGACGGCGTCGAGGCGCTCTGGATCCTCACCCGGGAGCGGGCCCGCCGGCGCCGGTAGTCAGCCGGTGGTCAGCAGCACCTTGCCGGTGTGCGCGCTGCTCTCGACGAGCCGGTGCGCCTCGGCCGCCGCGGACATCGGCACCCGCCGGTCGATGACCGGCCGGATGGTGCCCGCCTCGACCAGCGGCCAGACCTCGGTGCTGACGCCGCGCACGATCTCGGCCTTCTCTGCCAGCGGTCGCGAGCGAAGCGTCGTCGCCGTGACCGACGCGCGCTTGGCGAGCAGCGCGGCCAGATCCAGGTCGGCGCTGCGCCCGCCCTGCAGCCCGATGATCACCAACCGGCCGCCGGTGGCGAGCGCGCTGACGTTCCGGGCGAGGTACGAGCCGCCCATGATGTCGAGGATCACGTCGGCCCCGCGGCCCATGGTGGCCTGGCGGACCGCCGCCACGAAGTCGGTCGTCGGGTAGTCGATCGTCACGTCGGCGCCGAGCTCGCGCAGGACGCCGTGCTTGGCGGCCCGGGCGGTCGTCACCACACGGGCCCCCATGGCCTTGCCGAGCTGGATGCCGAAGGTACCGATCCCGCTGGCGCCACCGTGCAGCAGCAGGGTCTCACCGGCCCGCAGGTGGGCCACCCCGACCAGGTTCGACCAGACCGTACAGGCGACCTCGGGCAGCGCGGCGGCGTCGACGAGGTCCACGCCGGCCGGGACCGGCAGCACCTGGCCCTCCGGAACCGCCACCCGCTGCGCGTACCCTCCGCCGCTGAGCAGCGCGCAGACCCGATCACCGGGTTGCCACGCCGAGGTCCCCGGGCCGGTCGCGGCGACCGTGCCCGAGCACTCCAGTCCGGGGTACGGCGCTGCGCCGGGCGGCGCCGGGTAGTACCCCTGCCGCTGCAGCAGGTCGGCCCGGTTCACCGCGGACGCGACGACGTCGATCAGGACCTCACCGGTGCCGGGCTTCGGGTCGGGCACCTCCACCCAGGTGAGTACCTCAGGGCCACCCGGCTGCGGGATCGTCACGGCGTACACGGGATACAGTGTCGCTCCTGACCGGTACTCGATGTCCAGGGCGCCGGGCAGCGTCTTGCCGTCCTTGGACCACCCGCCGCCGGGCGCGATGAACCGCCAGCCGGTGCGCCGAGCCGGCGGTAGCTCATGGCAGACTTGGTCGGGCCGGAGGGCTCGCCTAGTGGCCGATGGCGGCAGTCTTGAAAACTGCTAGGGGCAGTGATGTTCCTCGTGGGTTCGAATCCCACGCCCTCCGCCCAGCTGATGTCATGTGCACGTCGAGCGCAGCAGGAGCAGGCCGGTGGTCATATCGGCTGGGCTGCCCCGTTCGCCGGCGGCGAGTTGTCCGCTGTACCGCCACCGACCGGACTGGTAGGTGAGCCGTTCTCCGGTGCTGCCCGAGGCGCTGTCCAGGCGGACGGTCGCGGTGTCACCGGAGACCACAGCGCTCACCACCGTCATCCGCGCCTTGGCCATCGCGCCGCCCACGTCCAGGCACTTCGCGACGAATACGAAGTCGTCCTTGGTGAGCAGCTTCTTCGACTCGGAGTCCATGCCGTCGTAGAACTCTTCGTACCTGCGGTCGGTCAGCAGGTCGATGCCGCGCTGCTCGGCCGCCATCGCGCCCTGCTCCGTCCTGGCGTCGCCGCCGAGCAATCCGATCCGGTACGCGCCGTACGTCGACCCGCCGGTGAGCGTGGCGAGCACGGCGGCGACGATGGCGATGGTCAGGCCGATGCGACGCCGCCGCCGCGGTACGGATGCCGGAGGGTGGACCGGTGGCTCTTGTCCCGGGTTCATGCGCGCAGTGTGGCGGGTCGAGGCCGCGCTGCGCACCCCTTTGCCGGCGCGCGACCGGGACGGGCAACGTGCCGCCCGTCCCGGTCCGGGTACCCGCCAGGTGCGCACATTCTCAGCAGCCGGCCAGCCGGAAGCTGCCGATCCGGGTCTGCCAACCGGCCGGCGAGGATGCCTGGCCGGCCGCGGTGTAGTACTCGTTGACGTACCAGAATGTGCAGTCGTCGGTGGGGTCGACGGTCATCGAGCTGTAGTCCCCCCACCGCGAGTTGGTGGTCGTCTGTACGCCGGATCCGTTGACGATCACCCCTTCGCCCAAGGTCATCTGGCCGGCCGGGTCGCCCGCGAGCCGTCCGGTGTACCGGATACCCGGGAACACGTCGGTGCTGTTGACCACGCTGTAGGCCAGTGCCGCGTTGCCCGCGCGATCCATCGCGATGCTGCCCATCCACCGGTGCACGCCGTCGACCGGCGCGTAGGTGCCCTGTTGGTGCACGCTGTAGCTGCCGTTGCTCCTGCGGATCTCGTACCAGCGCTCGCCGGCGATCCCGGGTGCCGCCTCGACCGACTGATTGGTCACCAACGCCTGGTACGAACCGAAGTTGCGGTACGCAAGCCGCCAGGTCACCCGCTGCCGGTAGGAGAGGATGTCCAGGAACTGGGCCGGGTTGGTGATGCCCGGCTGCGGGATGCAGTCGCGGGACGTCGGTGCACACGGGAAGATCGAGTCGAACTCGGCTACCGGCAGCTGTGCCTTGAGCGTGAGCGACGCCATCGGGGTCGACCGCCACTTGACATCGAACTCCCAGATGTTGAGGGCGTCGAAGGTGGCGCCGTACGGTCCGCCGTCGTCCTGCGAGCCGACGATCGGCGCCGGTTCATCGTTCTTCGGCTTGGTGGTGCCGTCGATGTCCGGTGGCAGCAGTCCGTCGCCCATCAGGTTGATCGGCACGACACTGGAGTCGAGCACGATGCTCACCGAACGTGCCGCCGGGTCTCCCTCGATCATCTTGTTGCGCTCGAGCCCGTACACGCCGATTCCGTAGAAGTCAGGGTCCAGCACGCCGAACTCGCGCGTCGTGATCAGGTAGGAGTCGCGCCAGACCCCGTACTTCGGGTAGTCGGGGAAGTTGAACCCGGTGGTGAAGGCATAGCGGAAATAGGAACCGGTGGGGTCCCCGGTCGTCGAGATCGCGACACAGTTGTAGAACGGGTTCAACGGCTCGTTCGGGAAGTCCAGGCCACGAGTAGTGAACTGGGTGAGGATCCAGCGATCCGCGAACTGGTCGTACAGCACGACTGGATCGCCGGAGGGCTCCGTGCACTCATCGATGGGGAAACCCGCCCAGAGCGTACCGGTATCCACCGGTCCCAGCAGAAGCGTCCCGGTCTTGGAGTAGATGCCGAACACCAGGTTGATCATCTCTACGTAGTGGTTCGGACCGACCTCGCCGTTGGGATCCCCGGGGTTGACCCGGAACCCGAAGACGTTGAAGTTGTCCTGGTTGCTCAGCCCGTCGAAGTTCGCCGAGGTTCCCGGAATGGTGGCCGGTACGACGGCGGACTGGATCGCGCCGTCGGCTGAGTTTCCCTGATCCGCGATCGCCGGCCCTCGCTCGATGCGCACGTCCTTCACCGCCGAGGTCCCGGCCGCCTGCGATCTGGCCGCCTGAGCGGCGGCGAGCTCGCGCAGCGGCGGCGAGGTGTCGAAGGCAGCCGCCTGCCGCAACGTTGGTCCGTTGGTCTCATGAGCCGGCGCGGCCTGGGCCGACCTGATCGGGACGAGCACGGCGGTCAGGAGAACACCGGCGCTCAGCATACGGAGTCGTCGGAACCGTTGGGAGTTTCCGTTCATACTGATCTCCCCCTATCGATGTCCGGTCGGCGCTGACGTTACGGCCTTCGATGCCTGTCGGCAACGGTGCGCCGGCGGCTACGGCCGGCCGCGCGCACGCGGTCCTAGCGCCGGCCCAGAGCACACCGTGGACCGAGGAGGACTACCTCGCCGTCGGCGGAACGAAGGACCCTCGCCTAACGCCGCAGCAGCTGGCTCCGCTCGTGGACGAGGTTGACCCGCAGCAGCAGGTCGTGGTCGGCGAGCAGCTCACCGGTCGGGGCGTCGGCGACGACCCGGTGCTCCTCGCTGAAAACCAGGCACCGGTCGGCCAGCTCCGGCAGGGTGTCCAGGTCGTGGCTGGCCAGCACGATGGTCTTTCCGGCGGTACGCAGCTGGTGCAGCAGCTCGATGAGCCAGAACTGGGTACGCGGGTCCAGGGCGGCCGTCGGCTCGTCGAACAGCAGCACCTCCGGGTTCATCACCAGTACCGAGGCGATGGCGACCCGCTTCTTCTGCCCGCCGGACAGTTGGTACGGCGCCCGGTCGACGAGCTCACCAATGTCCAACATGGACACGACATCGTCGACCCGGTCGGCTGTGGTGGCTCGGTCCAGGCCGAGCTGCAGGCAACCGAAGGCGATCTCCTCGCGTACGGTCGGGGAGAACACCTGCGCGTCGGAGTTCTGGAACACGAACCCGACCCGGCCCCGGAAGCCCTTGTTGAACTGCTCGTCTTCCAGCTTGTCCTCGAGCACCTGCTCGCCGAAGGCATGGAACTCGCCGGAGTCCGGGAAGATCAGGCCGTCCAGCACCTTGAGCAGCGTGGACTTGCCGCAACCGTTGGCGCCCAACAGCGCCACGGTCTCCCCCGGCGCCACTGACAGGCTCACCCCGTCCAGGGCGGCGAACCTCTCCAGGTACGCGTACCGCAGGTCGCTGCACGCCAGCACGGGCTCGGTCACGTCAGCCTCCCAGCCCCCGGTCGGCGAGCAGCAGCGCCACCGCGCCGGCCGCCGCGCAGATCGTCCACACCACATCGATCCTCCGCAGCCGGAAGACCTGCAACGACCGGGCGTCGCCGGTGTAACCACGGGCGAGCATGGCCTGGTGTACCTCCTCGGAGAGCTGGTGCGCCTTGCCGAACAGGGTCCCGGCGCTGGCCGCCACGAACCGCCGGCCGGCCGCGGAGTCGCCGCCGCCGCCGAGCGTACGGGCCTTGCGGGCGGTGTACATGTCGTCGACCGTGTCCAGCAGGAGGAACAGGTACCGGTACGCCATCCCGATGATGAGGACGAACATGCGGGGTACGCCGATCGACCGCAACGCCGCCAGCAGGCGTACCCAGGGCGTGGTCAGCGTGAGCAACACCACCAGGGAGATGGACGTGGCGACGCGGGTGATGATGAGGCCGGCCGAGTGCAGGCCCTGTTCGGTGAACCCCTGCGGCTGCCCGTGCCACGTCCACAGTGGAAGGACGACGTGGCCGGGCGTGATGATGGACAGGGTGGCGGGCAGGACCACGATGCCCGTGAAGATCGGGATGAACAGCCACACCCGCTTGATGAAGAAGGTCACCGACAGCTTCGATGCCGCCGCCAGCACGAGCGTCACGACGTACGCACCGGCCAGGAGCGGCAGGGACCGCAGCAGCGCGACGGTCACCAACAGGCCGAGCAGGCTGACGAGTTTGATCCGTGGGTCGAGGCGCTGCAGGAGGCCGGGCTGAGCCGCGATGTCGTCGCTGGACATGGCCTGGCGCAGCACACCGGACGCGCCGGACAGAGTCTTCGCGACGTAACTGCCCTTGCGGCGCTTGCCGATGCAGCCGCACGGGCACAGTGCCACCTCGCGCTGGAGCAGCCAGGCTGGCGCGGGCTGAGATTGCGCCGTCGACGTCGTCATGCGGGCGACCCGGAACCCTCCTTGACCGGCGGCGTGTCCACGCCGGATCCACCGTCGATGTCGGCCGCGCCGGCTTCGCCGCCCCGGACCCGGCGGAGCAGCCACACAAGCGCGCCGGCCACCACCGCGATGGCGGCCATGCCGATGATCGCCGACACGACGTACTGCCAGGGGCTGCCGTCACCGTACCCGGGCAGGAGGGCGTTGCCCCAGAAGTCGGTGTACTTCTGCAGCCCGGTCGGCACCGCGCTCAGGTGGTACCGCGCGAGGTCCAGGTCCTCGGGCGCGTCCTCGCCGAACGCACCGCCTGGCGCCAGTAGCCCGAGCGGGCTGATGAGCGCCAGGATGCCGAGCGTCACCATGCCGACCCGTACCGGGCTGACCGGCCGGCGCGCCACCTCCGCCGGCGTCAGCGCCACGTTCGGCGCGTTGATCCGCAACACCGGTACGTTGGCCCGCTGCAGGTACGTCAGCACCCCCGCGGTTACCGCCGCCTCCACGAGCCCGGCGATCAGGAGGTGCGGCAGCATCATGGCCGGGATCGACTGGGACAGGTGGAACGGCGAGTAGAGCGGGGTGCCGTCGGCCTTGTGGAACAGGTCCGGCTGGACCCCGAACTCGATCGCGGTCGCCAGCGCCGCGGCGTTGAGTCCGGCGTACGCGCCGACCGCCGCGGACCAGACGCGGCGCGGCGAGGTGAGCGCAGCGTTGCCGGCCAGCAGCCGGTAGACGCCGTAGGCGACGAACGGCAGCAGGACGGCCATGTTGAACGCGTTGACCGGGAACGCGAGCACTCCGCCGTCGCCGAAGAACAGCGCCTGGATGAGCAGCGCTATGGACACTGCGATCCCGGCTGCCCAGGGTCCTAGCAGGATCGCGATCAGGGCCCCGCCGACCGCGTGCGCCGTCGTGCCGTCGGGGATCGGCACGTTGAACATCATGATCACGAACGAGAAGGCGGCGCCCAACGCCAGCAGCGGCACGTACCGGCTCTTGACCACCTTGCGTACCTGTCGGGCGGACTGCCACCACAGCGGCAGCATGCTGACCGTGAACACGGCGCTGGTCTGCGGACTCAGGTACCCGTCGGGAATGTGCACCGATCCTCCTCCTCCGGCGGTCGGGACGGACTCAGTCTGCGCTTTGTTGCGGAGGACTTGCAACAACATTTGCGACGCATCAGCGTGATGCTGGCAGCAACATCGATCCATGCCCAGTAATCGATGTCTGGTACGACCGGGGTCCGGTACGGCTGCGGGATCAGCCAGTTCCAGCGCGCCGGGCTGCGCGGCCGAGCCCCACAGCCTCAGTAGGCGCCCTTGCGGGCGAGCACCACGCCGACGGTCTTCCACAGAATGGCCAGGTCGAAGGTGAACGACCAGTTGTCCACGTAGTACAGATCGAGGCGTACGGCGTCGTCCCAGGACAGGTCCGAGCGACCCGACACCTGCCACAACCCGGTGATCCCGGGCCGGACCAGCAGGCGCCGGCGTACGTCGCCGAGGAAGTCGCCGTCATCGGCGGGCAGCGGCCGCGGCCCGACGAGCGACATCTCCCCCTTGAGTACGTTGATCAGCTGAGGCAGCTCGTCGAGTGAGCTGGCGCGCAGGAAGCGTCCCACCGCGAACACCCGGGGATCATCACGGATCTTGAACAGCAGGCCGTCGTTCTCGTTCTGGTCGGCGAGCGTCGCGAGCCGGTCCTCGGCATCCTGGTACATGGTCCGGAACTTCCAGACCCGGAACGTCTTGCCCTCCCGGCCCACCCGGGCCTGGCGGAAGAAGATCGGGCCGCGGTCGGAGAGCCGGATCGCGAGCGCTACCGCGGCGAGCAGCGGCGCCAGGATCAGCAGCCCGATCGCCGCGGCCACCCGGTCGACCAGCATCTTGAGCAGCCAGGCCGGCCCGGCGAGCTTCGGCTCCTCGACATGCAGGAACGGCAGGCCCTCGACCGGCCGGATGTGCACCCGCGGACCGGCGATGTCGGTCAGCTGCGGAGCCACCACGAGATCGATGCCGGTACCCTCCAGCAGCCAGGCGAGCCGGCGCAGCTCACCCGGCTCCGCGCTGACCGAGCCGCAGACCGCGATCGTGTCGGCGCTCACCTCGCGGACCACGGACAGCACGTCCCGTCCGGTGTAGACCGGTATCGGCGAGGCCTGCCGCCGCGGCGAGTACCCGTCGGTGAGGTGTACCGCTACGGGAATCATGCCGGCGGCCGGATTGCGGCTGACCGCGGTGTGTACCTCCAGCGCCTCCGGCAGGGTGCCGACCAGGAGCATGCGGTGGGCCGCGTGTCCGCGGCGGCGGATCAGGTACAGCAGCTGCCGGGCGGCGTACCGGCCAACGAGAATGTAGCCGAGGGCGGCGACCAGCGCGGTCGCCACCGACATACGGGACAGGTCGGTCTTCGTGCTGAACGCTACGAACGAGACCAACGCCACTACGGTCAGCGAGGCTCTGAAGACGCGTTTGAACTCGTCGGTCCCGATCCCGAGGTACCGCCGGTCATAGGCGCCGGTACCCCACAACACGACGAGCCAGCACAGCGGCAGCGCGACGTACGCCACCGTGTAGAAGAACGAGACGCCCCGTTTGAATACGTCGAAGCCCGAGATCGCCTGCCCGAACAGCGAGATCGCGGTGAAGCTCGCCAGCATCCCGGCGCCGAAGTCCAGCAGCAGCAGCACGCCCACGTACGGCCGGTGCCAGGTCGAGATCCGTTGCCTGCGGCCCCACGGCGAGCGCAACACGCCATTTGTTCCCGGGGGGCCGTCGGGACGATCCGCGTAACCCACCTTCTTCGTGGCTCCCCGGCTCTGTCTCGGTGCGCGCGGGCGCAGGCTCGTGGTCACCTCAGGTGTGTCCTCCCGCCGCGTCGAGCACTGCACTTCCTCCGGTGTCGCGGCATTCACCGAGAGTCTGCCATGGCAGGTTGATTACGACGGGTGACAGGACCGGACAGCCGACCGCCCGAGGGTAGTGCCGCCGCACCACCCCTGTCGACTGCGCGATCAGCTGTCCCGCGCGGCACGAAGATCAGCGTACGAGCCGGGACAGCCGCCGGTCCGCGAGCGGCCTGCCGCCGGTCTGGCAGCCCGGGCAGTACTGCAGGCTGGAGTCGGCGAACGAGACCTCCCGGATCGCCTCGCCACACACCGGACAGGGCAGCCCGGTGCGGTTGTGCACGACGAGTCCCGACCGCTTCTCCGACTTGAGCGTCGCGGCCCGCTGCCCGACCGACCGCTCGACCGCGCCGAGCAGCACGCGCCGCGTCGCCTCGTACAACCGGCTCAGTTGCTCGTCGGACAGCCGGTTGGTCATCGCGAAGGGGGACAGCCGCGCGGCATGCAGGATCTCGTCGGAGTAGGCATTGCCGATGCCGGCCAGTACGTCCTGCTCGGTGAGGACACCCTTGAGCTGGCCGCGGCGGCTGCGGAGCCGGGCGGCGAACGTCTCGAAGTCGACACCGAGTGCGTCCGGGCCAAGCTTCGCCACTCCCGGTACCAACGCCGGGTCGGTGACCAGGTAGGCGGCCAGCTTCTTCTGGGTGCCGGCCTCGGTCAGGTCGAAGCCGGAGCCGTCGGCCAGCCGTACGCGCAGGGCGATCGGCCCCTTACCGGGCTTCAACGGTGCCGTGCCGAGCGACTCGCGGTAGTGCAACCAGCCCGCCCGGGCGAGATGGATGACCAGATGGAGTTCGCCCAGCTCGATATCGAGGAACTTGCCGTGCCGGCCGGCGCCGGTGACCGGACGGCCGTGCAGCGCGGAAACCGGCGGGTCGTACGTCTTCATCGCGCTGATCGCGGCGATG
>JAEHDK010000533.1 GCA_016880465.1 Micromonosporaceae bacterium | reverse complement strand
GGCCCACGGCGGCGGGGGCGTCCTCCGCCCGGGCGCGCAGCGTCTCCCGCACCACGGTGTCCGTACTCATCACTCGCCTCCGATCGGCTGTGTCAGGCGTGCGGGTGGGTTGGCTCCCGGCTGGGCGGTGGGCCGCATGGCGGCGCGCAACCGGGCCAGGCCGCGGAAGGCATGCACCCGGACGGTGGCCTCCTTGCAGCCGACCACCAGAGCGATCTCCGCGTCCGGCAGGTCCTCGTAGAAGCGCAGCACCAGCACGGTGCGCTGGTTGCGCGGCAGCTCGGCGAGCAACCGCCACATCTCGTCCCGGGCCGCGTGCCGGGCCGCCGTGTCAGGGGCTCGGCTGGCCAACTCCGGCAGGGCGTCGAGCGGTGCCTCACGGCCGGATCGGCGGCGTCGCCAGGTGAGGAACTCGCGCACGATGGCGGTCCGCAGATACGCGTCGGGCTGGTCGACGGAGGCCATCCGGTGCCACCGGCGGTGGACCCGGGACAGCACCTCCTGCACGATGTCCTCGGCGAGATACCGGTCGCCGCTGAGCACATAGGCGAACCGGAGCAGGGCGGCGCCGCGCGCCACCACGTACGCCTCGAACGTCTCCTGCACGGCACCACCCCCTCCACTACTAGTACAGATGTGGCTGGGTGTACGGCCTGTGTACCGCCATGGGCTTCGGCGGCGCAGTCCCACTATGGTGCAGGCATGACGAAGCCGTGGCACGGGGTACTGGTTGCCACCGCGCTGCCGTACCTGCCCGACCTCTCGGTGGACTTCGACGCGTACGGCGAGCACGTGCGCTGGCTCGCGGCGGCCGGCTGTGCGGGCGTCGTGCCGAACGGCTCGCTCGGCGAGTACCAGACGCTCACCCCGGACGAACGGGCCCGGGTCGTCGCCGTGGCGGTCGAGGCCGCCGCCGGCAGCGGATCCGCCGTCATCCCGGGCGTCTCGGCGTACGGCTCGCGCGAGGCCGTCGCGCTGGCCGAGTCGGCCGCGCAGACCGGCTGCCCGGCGGTGATGCTGCTGCCGCCGAACGCGTACCGGGCGGACGGGCGGGCGGTCGTCGCGCATTTCCGGGCCGTGGCCGAGGTGGGCCTGCCGGTCGTCGCGTACAACAACCCGATCGACACCAAGGTGGACCTGACCCCGGCGCTGCTGGCCCGGCTGCACGGCGAGGGGTTGATCGTGGCGGTGAAGGAGTTCACCGGCGATGCCCGGCGCGGGTACGAGATAGCCGAGCTCGCGCCCGCGCTCGACCTGATCGTCGGCTCGGACGACGTCCTGCTGGAGCTGGTCCTCGCCGGCGCGGTCGGCTGGATCGCCGGCATCCCGAACGCGCTGCCGGCGCCGTGCGTGGCCCTGTGGGACGCCTGCCGCGCCGGTGCCCTGGCCGGGGCGGCGCCCGCGTACCGGCGGCTGCACCCGCTGCTGCGCTGGGACTCGAAGACCGAGTTCGTCCAGGCGATCAAGCTGGCCATGGATCTGGTCGGCCGGTACGGCGGCCCGTGCCGGCCGCCCCGGCAGCCCCTGTCCGACACGGCCGCCGCCGCGGTCACCGACGCCGTCGCGCTGGCCCGCAAGGACTGACCGGGATGCGGTCGCGGCACGTCTTCCATGCGGTCGACTCGCACACCGAGGGGATGCCGACCCGGGTCATCACCGGCGGCGTCGGGGTGATCCCGGGCACGACCATGGCACAGCGGCGCGCGTACTTCGTCGAGCACCTCGACCACCTGCGCACGCTGCTCATGTACGAGCCGCGCGGGCATTCGGCGATGTCGGGCGCGATCCTGCAGCCGCCGACGCGGCCCGATGCCGACTACGGGGTGCTGTTCATCGAGGTGTCCGGCTGCCTGCCCATGTGCGGGCACGGCACGATCGGGGTCGCCACGGTGCTGGTCGAGACCGGCATGGTACCGGTGACGGCGCCGGTCACCACGGTGCGGCTGGACACCCCGGCCGGGCTGGTCGTCGCCGAGGTCGCGGTACGCGAGGACGGTGCCGCCACCGCGGTGACGATCCGCAACGTACCCGCGTTCCCGGTCTCGCTCGACCGGGTCGTGGCGGTTCCCGGGCTGGGCGAGGTGCGCTACGACCTCGCCTACGGCGGCAACTTCTACGCGATCGTGGAACTGGCCGACCTCGGCATCCCGTTCGAGCGCGCGGCGAGCCACCGGATGCTCGCCGCCGCACTGTCCATCATGGACGGGATCAACGTGACGGGCCTGCCGCTGCACCCGGAGGATCCGGAGATTGCCGGGTGCCACCACGTGTACCTGGCGGCGCCCGGCTCGGACGCGCGGCACTCGCGGCACGCGATGGCTATCCACCCGGGTTGGTTCGACCGCTCGCCGTGCGGCACCGGTACGTCGGCCCGGATGGCGCAGCTCTGGGCCCGCGGCGAGCTGAAGCTGGACACCGACTTCGTCAACGAGTCGTTCATCGGTACCCGGTTCGTCGGCCGCCTGGTCGAGGAGACCACTGTGGACGGCCGGCCGGCCGTCGTACCCGAGATCACCGGCCGGGCCTGGCTGACCGGCACCGCACAGTACCTGCTGGACCCGGACGACCCGTTCCCGGCAGGCTTCCGGTTGTGACCGACGTCGTCGTGGTGGGCGCGGGCATCGTCGGGGCGGCGTGCGCCTACTACGCGGCGCGGGCCGGGCTCTCGGTCACCGTACTGGACCGCGGGCCGGTCGCCGGCGGTACGTCCAGCGCCGGCGAGGGCAACCTGCTCGTCTCGGACAAGCCGCCGGGCCCGGAGCTGGGGCTCATGCTCGAGTCGCTGCGGCTGTGGCGGGAGCTCGGTACGGCGCTCGGCCCGGACGCGATCGAGCTGGAGCCAAAGGGTGGGCTCGTGGTCGCTGCGACTTCGGCCGACCTCGACGCGACCTACCGGCTCGCCGAGCGGCACCGGGACGCCGGGGTGGAGGCCGTCGAGATACCCGCGCACCGGCTGACCGCACGTGAGCCGCGGCTGAGCACCGATCTCGCGGGCGGCGTCTGGTACCCGCAGGATGCCCAGGTGCAGCCGATGCTCACCGCCGCCCGGCTGCTCCGGGCCAGCGGCGCCACGGTCCACTGTGGAGCTGAGGTGGTCCGGATCGAGCCCGGCGCACCGCTACGGGTACATACCTCCGGCGGGCAACGGTTCGCCGCGGATGCGGTGGTCAACGCGGCCGGGACGTGGGGCGGCGAGGTCGCCGCGCGGGCTGGGGTGCGGTTGCCGATCGCGCCCCGGCGCGGGTTCGTGCTCGTCACCGAGCCGCTGGGCGGCCGCCGGGCGGCCGCGCCGATCCGGCACAAGGTGTACGCCGCCGACTATATGTCCACTGTGTCCAGTGACGACGCCGGGTTGCAGGTGTCCGCGGTGGTCGAGAGCACCCGCGCCGGCACCGTGCTGATCGGTGCGAGCCGGGAGCGGGTCGGGTTCGCCGCCGGGTTCCCCGTACCCGTCCTGCGCCGGCTCGCCGCCCAGGCGATCGTGCTGTTCCCGTTCCTGGCCGAGGTCGCGGCGATCCGCGCGTACCGCGGATTCCGCCCGTACACGCCGGACCACCTGCCGGCGATCGGGCCGGACCCCCGCGTCCGGGGGCTGTACCACGCCGCCGGCCACGAGGGAGCCGGGATCGGCCTGGCGCCGGCCACCGGCGCGCTGATCGCCGCCCAGATCACCGGCGAGCCACCGCCGGTGGACCCGAAGCCGTTCCGGCCGGAGCGCTTCGCATGACGTTCTCGATCCGGTTCGACGACCGCAACGTACCGTCGGCGCCCGGGCAGACCGTGGCCGCCGCGCTGTGGGCGGCCGGGGAGCGGTCGTGGCGGACGACCCGTGACCGGGGTGCGCCGCGCGGCCTGTTCTGCGGCATCGGCGTGTGCTTCGACTGCATCGTCACCATCGACGGGGTGCCGAACCAGCGCGCCTGCCTGGTGCCCACCCGGCCCGGCATGGTGGTGCGGACCCAGCCCGGCGTCGGGCACTGAGCCCGGGCATCGGCGCCGGGGGAGCCGGCCAGCGAGTACTACCGCTTACACGAGCGCGCGGCCCGGCGATGGAACTCGGCCTCCGGCAGGGAGGTCGTCTCCCGGTCGTGGCCGACCAGCACGCGACCGCCGAGGTGCTCGACGTCGCCGGGCCGGAACGCGAGCGACGACCGGGTACGCATCATCCCCGCGGCCAACCGGTACCGCTGCTCCCAGGCCAGGTCACCCAGGCTGTCCTCGGCCAACCGCCAGCCCGCGGGCGTGGTGAGCATCGGAACCACGACCACCTGGTCGGAATCGGTAGCATCCGGGCCGTCGACCGGCGCCACCGCCCAGGTGTCGCCGTTGTCCGGGTTGGAGACCGACACCCGGTTGACCGCGTCGTGCTGGCAGACGTAGATCACCGCCTCGAGTGACCCGGCTGAGCTGCGCAGCGCCAGCCTCGACTGCGGCCTCGGCGTGCAGCCGGTGGACACGCCCACCGCGAGCACCGCCAACACCATCGCGGCGACTCGGCGCCTCATCCAGGCGATGCTACCGAGAACGCGCCCCGGCTCGGCGGGATCGCCGACTCCGAGATCGACTCATTCAACTAACAAGCGACATGGCTCACGGACAGGTGCATGTCACTCAGACATGCCGCCGGCGAGCAATACCGCCTCCTCGGACGCCGGACGTCGAGCACTACGGTGGTGCGGTGAGGTACGACGTCGCGGTCATCGGCGCCGGCCCGGCCGGGCTCGCCGCTGCGGCGACCGCGGTCGAGGCCGGCTGCACCGTCGCGCTGCTCGACTCCGCGCCCCGGCTCGGCGGCCAGTTCTGGCGGCACAGCGCGGGCGACCCGGTAACCGGCACGGCGGGACAGCGGGCCTGGGGGACGTTCTCCCGGCTGCAGGCCGGACTCGCCGGATCCACAGTGGACTACCGGCCGGACGCGCCGGTCTGGCTCGTCGAGCCGGTGGCCGGCGGGTTCGTGCTGTACACCGCCCGCGCCACGGTGGCCGCCGAGCGGGTCGTCCTGGCCACCGGCGCCTTCGACCGCACGCTGCCGTTCCCGGGCTGGGACCTGCCCGGCGTCGTCACGCCCGGCGCCGCCCAGGCGCTGCTCAAGGGCTCGGGGGTACCCGTCGGCGGCCGCGTCGTGGTGGCCGGCGCGGGCCCGTTCCTGCTGCCGGTCGCGACCGCGCTGGTGACGGCCGGCGTACGGCTCGTCGGGGTCTACGAGGCCGGCGACCCGCGCCGCTACGCGCGAGCCCTGGGCACGCTGGTCGGTGCGGCCGCGAAGCTACCCGAGGCGGCCGGGTACGCGGCGGTCCTCGCCCGGCACCGGGTGCCGTACCGGACCCGCCACGCGGTGGTCGCGGCGCACGGCGCGGCCGCAGTGTCCAGTGTGGACGTCGTACGGCTGGAGCGGGACGGTACGGCGGTGCCGGACTCCGCCCGCCGGCGGCGCTGCGACGCGCTCGCGATCGGCTACGGGTTCACCCCCCAGCTGGAGATCCCGCTGGCGCTCGGCTGCGAGACCCGGCTCGACGTCGACGGCAGCCTGGTGCTCGCGGTGGACAGCGCGGGGCGTACGTCGGTGCCGGGCGTGTACGCGGCTGGCGAGGTGACCGGGGTGGGCGGCGCACCGCTCGCGCTCGTCGAGGGCCGCCTGGTCGGCGCCGTCGTCGCGCTCGCCGCGGGCCGGCCCGGCGTGCTCGGCGAGGTGGCG
>JAEHDK010000532.1 GCA_016880465.1 Micromonosporaceae bacterium | reverse complement strand
GCGCATCTTGATCGTATTGGTGATGCGTCGTCCAGGGTCCGGGGCCGACCGTTCTGGTTCCGCCGTGCACGCCACCGGCGGCGGCCCTGTGATGGCCGCTCGACATCGACGCTAACACCGCGCGGCGACGGGCGCGAGTCGAGTCGAGCCGCGCCGGATCCGTCTCGCCCACTGCTCACCGAACCGTCGCACCAAAGAGGGTGCTGGCCCGGACCGGTATCGTAGCCGGCCAGGCATTGCGCCACCGTGCGCCAGCTGGCTTCCGCCGCGTTGATGCCCGATGTGGACACTATTAGGGACGTGGACATGGCCACCACTTCCTGCGGCGGCCCCACCGCCAGATGCCGCGAATTCTTTCGCTGGCGGGTGGCCGACGACACCACTCGGGTCAGCCAACCGACAACAATCATGCCGTTTAAGTCTCTGGCCCCGTCCGGCCGTCGCACGGTCGGGCCAGCCTACGCCGTTCGCGCGCGATCCCTCACGGTGTCACAGCACCCAACCACGGCATCGATCGAGACGCCCGGGCACGCCGACGACCGATTACGGGCCGCCTTCCGGCGGTGGGGCGGCCCTGCTTGCTCACCGAAGAAGCATGAACAACCCGGAGGTGCCCGGGCAGGCTCACGTTTACGGATCGGTCGATAGGGAACGCTGCATGATGGGTCGCCCCGCTTCGGGACATAGGCCCACGAGCAAGGAGAGCATCATGGGCGTCATCGCCTGGATCGTGCTCGGTGCCGTCGCCGGCTTCATCGCCGAACACCTCACCGGAAGGAGAACCGGCTTTCTGCGGGCCACCATCATCGGGATCGTCGGTGCCCTGCTTGGCGGGTTCCTCGCCAAACAACTGTTCGGGGTACAGACGCTGGACACATTCTTCGACCTGAGCACCTGGCTCACCGCCATCATCGGTGCCGTGGTGCTCTTCTTCCTATACGGAGCTGTCAGGGGCCGCCGCTCGTGGCGGGCATAGACCCCGCGCCGTGAGGATGTCCGGTAACGCCGCCGCGTGCGCCTGAACGACGCGCCACGAACGACCGATGGTCGGGCCGGCCAGCCGCGGGGCCGGCCGCCACCCTGTGGGACCGCGGACGGGTGTTGCCGACAACGGATCAGGCGCCATGACCGGATCATCACCCATCAGCTTCCTCGCGCCCCGGCCCATGTGCATGATCGTGGTACCGCCAGACAACGGCGTAGACCCGGATGCCAACGAATTCCGGGCTCATCGCGGCGAACGTGCCGCCTGATCGATCTATCCCAGTCGTGTGAACCGCGGCCCAGGCAGCCGCCGGCACCGTCGCGGAAGGGTAGTCTCTCGGATGATTGCCGCTCCGGTCCCCGGCGGCGCGTCCACCGCCCATTGAGACGCACCGGAGCGGCACATGATCGAGGCATTGGCGCCTGCGCGTGCCTTCACCACGGCGAACGGTGGCGATCGCCTGTACGAACTCGTGGTTCGGATCGCGACCGGCGACCGGGCGGCGTTCCGATGTCTGTACGCCTCTTTGGCCATGCGGGTCTGGCGCGACGCTGTTCGGGTGCTGCCGCATCCGGTCGACGCCAGAGCCGCGACACGGTCGACGTTCGTCGAGGTGTGGCACCTGGCCGGGCACTACGTCGATGATTCCCGGATCGACACACGTGGCTGGATCGCGGCGATCGCCGCCCGTCGGGTCGACGACCGACTCCGTGCCTCCACCACGCCATCCCCAGTCCTTGGCGACTACGACCGCCACGTGCACCGCGAACTCGCCGCTCTGCTGGGGCGCGGGCCATGCCACGGTCCGAGTCGGCCCTGCGACCTTCGCCCGCGTCGACGCTGTCCGAACAGAGGTCATGCCGGCGCCAGCGGTAGTCCCGCTCCGGTCGAGCGGCGATACAGTACACCCCACGACTCGGGCCGGGCCGCAATAGTCGAGGCGTCACCGCGACCTCGCCGCCGGGTCTGCGCGGCTGAGTCGTCGCCGGCGCGCGCTCCGGCGCAACGGCCCGGTCGGCTAGCGGCCCGGGCGACATTGCCGCCACGCCGATACCCAGCGTCCGCAACAGTGCGTCTACCTTGGTCCGGCCGCTGCCCGTCTGCGTTGTTGCGTGGCACCAGGGCACCGCAGGAGCGGCGACAGCTGCGTCCCTGACCGCCTCGGCCATGGGAAGGGACGCCGGCAAGCCGCTGGGCGAACCCCCACACACTCAAGTGCCCGGGCCCGCCCGGCGCCCCGTCGATACCGTACGGAGTCCGCCGGCGGATCCCTAGTTGCGCCGTCAGCCGGAACCGCTGCTGGCCGTGGCCGGCGGGAGGTGCAGGGATCCGTCGACGATGGCCTGGGCGAGTTCGGACAGGCGCCGGTTGTGGTTGCGGGCGTCGCTACGCAGCACCGCGAAGGCCTTGTCGACGTCCAGATGGAGCCGTTCGGCCAGTACGCCTTTTGCCTGTTCGATCAGGACGCGGCTGTTCAGCGCGGTTTGCAGCTGTTCGGTGAGGGTGTCCCGGCGGCGGATGGCGCGTTGCTGCAGCAGGCCGATGGTGGCCACGTCGGCGAGCGCCTGGCCGATGCGTAGCTTGTCCTCGTCGAGCGCCCCGGCCTTGGTGTCGAACAGGTTCAGCGCGCCGATGATGTCGCTGCGTAGGCGCATGGGCAGCGCGTGTACCGCGGCGAACCCGACCTCAGCGGCGGCGGCGGTGAAACGCGGCCACCGGCCGGCCGACGGCAGGTCGGCGACGGACACTGGTCGGCCGGTCCGGAAGCAGTCCACGCAGGGGCCTTGGTCGGTCTGCAGTTGGAACAGCTCCAGCAGCCGGGTCCGTTCGGTGGAGGCGGCCACCACCTGCAGCGTGTCCTGCTGGTCGGTCAGCAGTAGACCGGCCGCAGAGACCCCCAGCAGCTGGACACACCTCTCGGCCAGCACGTGTAGGAAGTCGATCACATCGAAGTCGTCGACGAGAGTGTCGGCCATTTCTACAAACACATCGGCTAGCTGGATCTCGGCCATCTCACCCACCCCTGCCACATGGTAGTACTGCCGGTCTGGCGGCCGGTAGTGACGGCCAGTGGTGAGCGCCGGTATCGGCGCCGCATCAACCCGCCGCGAACAGGCCGCATCGGGTTCTCAGCTGCCGCTGCGGTCCTCGCCGCCGTCGCCCGCGTCGAAGCGCAGGCGTCGGGCCACCACATCTCCGGCGACATCCCGCAGCCGCCGGTCGTGGGCGTACGCGTAGGCGCGTAACCGGATCAGGGCCACCGCCGCGGTAACCCCTAGCTGCACGGTGATCATTCCGGTGGCCTGGTGGACCTCGGGGTGGTGCGGGCCGGCCCGTTCGGGCCAGCGTCCGTCCCAACGTGGCGGGTCGCGCTGCACCGTGTCGAGCAGCAGTGCGCATGCCGTGTCCGCCAACACCAGCGCGTCGGCCAGTTGCTCGCGATCGAGGTCACCGGGCCCGGCGCGGTAGAGGTCCAGGACACCAAGACGGATCGCACCGACCTGCAGCGGCAGCGCGAACACCGCACGGATTCCTGCGCTCGCCGCCGCCGGCGCGTACACCGGCCACCGGGCCAGGCAATGCGACGCGGTCAGATCACCCACCAGGGTCGGGCTACCGGCGAAGCCATCCACGCCCGGACCCTCGCCGAGCGTCAAAGCCAGCTCCTCCAGCTCCGAGGCGACGTGATCGCTGGCGTAGATCGTCTCCCGAGGAGTAGCTCTGAGCATCAGCGAGACGGCGGCGCTGTCCACACCCGTGGCCGAGATCGCCGCGACGCAAACGTGCTCGACCGCGAACGGTCGACCCTGGGCCTGCTCGATGACCATGCGCCACAGCCGCATCCTGCGGTCGGCGTTCATCGGCTCGCCGCGCCCGAACAGCGCCGCGTCAACATTGAGATCATGGGCGGCCGCCTCCGATACCTCAGCGGTTCGTGAGGCCGCGACGGGCGGGTGACGTCAGACAAAGGCCGGGTCGGACGCGACTGGCTCCTCAACGGCTCGTCGCCGCCAGCCTATGCCGAGGGCGCGGTTCCTGCACCTGCCGGTAAATACCAGGCACGACGCACTGTCCGAACCGGGCGGGCGTCGCGAAGGTCAACGCCTATCGCCTCCCGAAGTGCGGCGGGAGCCTCGCGTAACTCCGCTGATGCTGCCAACACCACACCGGCCGGCGCCAAGCCCCGGTGCCTGCCCGGTAACAGCGTAGGCTGATCCCAAGGATCGGCCCTTTCCACACCGACACGCCAGCCTGGCGTTCGCCCTGGCGTCCCGCACCGCCCGGACCCGCGGTCACGACCAGCGACTTCGGTGCCTTCAATAAGGCGCCGTCCCCTGCCGGCACACACCCGCGGCTATCCCCAAAGGGCGTTGATCATCATAACCACTGTCATCGAATCGGCCGTCATCATGACGACGGCCGACCAGAACGCTGCACCCACCACGACGCCGGCCGCCCGCCGGTCCCGGCGGCGCTCCGACACCGTTCACATCGTTGCCCCATCGCCCGGGGACCCGTCGGTCGACGCGCCGGCGAGCACCGAACAGCTGCTGCGCCAACACGCCGACCTGCCGGCCGGCCATCCCGACCGCGCCAGACTCCGCGCCCGGGCCATCGAGCAGAACCTGCCGATGGCAAACCGGCTGGCGCGCCGCTACGCCGGACGCGGCGAGCTTCTCGATGACCTGGTCCAGGTCGCCGTGCTCGCCCTGATCAACGCGGTCGACGGTTACGACGCCAGCCGGCAGGTCCCCTTCACCGCGTACGCCGTCCCGACCATCCTCGGCGGTCTGAAGCGGCATTTCCGCGACACCGCCTGGGGAATGCGGGTACCGCGCTCGACCCAGGAACTGGCCCGGGCGGTGGCATCCGCCGCCGGTGAACTGGCTCAGCGGCGGGGTCGCCCGCCAACCTCCGCGGAACTCGCCGACCACCTGCACGTTCCGATCGATAACGTGCGGGCCGCTGTCGGTGCCCGGCAGGTCTACCACCTGGCGTCGCTGAACGTGCCGCACGTGGGTGGAGCCGGCGTCGACGTCATCGACGTTCTCGGTGGCATCGATCCGCGCTACGCCGGCGTGGACGACCGCGAGACACTGCGGCCGCTGTTGGCCGCCCTTCCCGTCCGGGAACGGCGCATCCTCGCTCTGCGGTTCTACGGCCAGATGACCCAGATCCAGATCGCCGCCGAGGTCGGCGTGTCCCAGATGCACGTATCCAGACTGCTGACCCAAACCCTCACCCGGCTACGGACCATGGTGGTCCACCGGCCGGACTCGCCGCCACCGCTTGACACTGCCTCGCGGCGGAATTGAGCCGTGCCGGGCCTACCAGGAACAATGCCCACCCACTGTAGGCGCCTTGGCGTCGAGACGACACGCCGCGGCTACCGCACTCATCGACCGTCCACAATGGCCTGTTGACGGCGCACACCGGGAGGGTCCGGTTCATGCCCTTCAAGGGCAGGAACGCCGTGATCTACGACGCGACGGCGCCGTCGACGCACCGCTGCCACCAGCCGAGCACACACATGGAAGGGGAAATCAGAAATGGTTGGCAACGAGAGCCCGACCCCACAAGCGCAACGGCAGTCCTCCTCTGGATGCCACGCTGACGCACTTGTCCCGACCTCTGACCGGATCTGGGGCCGCCGCGGGACCCCTCGTGGCCTCACAGGCCAACCCACGCGATTTCACGCTCGAGGCGCAACTCAACGCGGTCCCGAATCGCAGCGCCCAGGCACGAGTGGTTGAAGTAGGCAAGCACACGCCCGCACGGTGTCGCTGGGGTGTCGGCCGCCTCGACTGGTGCGCTAAGTGCCAGGACCGAAACGCCGCGCTCGGTCGCGGTCAGCCGACCGGTCAAGAGTGGTCTCACGCGCGGAACGGGGGAACCTAACGAACTCGGACTCGACGCCCCTTCTTGCGGGTCGCCGACGTGATGCCAGGCCGAGGACGAGTTCGTCGAACGCGGACGGGTAGGTCGGGCGGCATCTGTGACCACCCCGACTGGGTGACCATTAACGTCCTCAGGGTGCCCCATCGAACTGACCGGCGTGCTGCGGCGGCTTCGCCGGGTCGACACCAGGACGTCGATCACCGGTCCGGGCTGATTGATCGACAGCCTCCTAGACGTAGCGACAGACGCCGTTAACCCTCACATCCGTCTCGTCCACAAACCACCGGTCGCCCCGGGCGTAGTCATGGAACCGTGCCGCGTCCATCACCAGAGTTGACCACGGTCCCGGCAAGCGAGGCGAACATCGCCCAAGTCTGCTTGATCTTGGGCGATGTTCACGCAACAGACCCCGACGGGGACCTACACCGACGGGCCCGCCGCGGGTGCGAACTCGACGACCCAGATCCGCCGGGACCGGGTCTGCTCCCGGTCCGCGAGGACGCAGGGTCAGACCGGTGGCTGGCCGGCGTCTTCGTAGCTGCGGCGTTCGGTCACAACAGCGCGGGAGCCGCGGCGCCGGTTCCAGAAGTAGAAGAAAAGGACCAGCCCAGCCACGCCGGCGAGCATGAGGATCCAGCCGACCACGTCCAGGTCGACTCCGGCCATCTTGACGTCTAGCGCGAAGGTCAGAATCGCGCCGACGACGATGAGGAAGATGCCTACTCCAATACCCATACCGACGTCATTCCCCGTATCGAGGGCTTCCTATCAGGTTTTCGTAGCCGATTTCCTGGGACCGCTGCGAGGCGGCGCAAAGTGCAACCCCACCATGATCGCAAGGCCGGCTCGGCGGGATGCTGACCACGGGCAGGGTGTCCCGCCCTCCAAGCCCAAAAGCGGATCAACGTGGGCATTTGCCGCTGATTGATTGCGTTTCTGTTAGGGAAATTGTCGGACGGGTATGTCCACGGTGTCGCGCGCGGGCAGGAGGCCACCGCGGGAACCGCATCGTCGAGGTCTGCAGCAGGAGGCAACCGTGCGTATAGGATCAGTAATTGTCGTTATCTGGCTATTAGTCGGATTCTTGGCGGCTGGTCAGCGTCACTATTTCAGCGGATCAAGTAGTAACTGCGCAAAGGCCGGGAACACCGCCATCACGGTCGTTGCCGGGCCGTTGAACTACATCGGCGTCAACCCGAAGGTCAAATGCGACGTGCCACAACCGTCGCAGTAAGCCTGCCAGTCATCGATCCTTGTGAAATCCGACGCCGGGCCTGTCGTCGTTGTCGGCGCGGCGTGAGCGCCGAGGGTGGAACCCGCCGCTGAGAAGGAGACGGGACCGGGCTGTGCGCGGGCGTGGCGCCACGGCGCAGGCAGAACGGTCGCCGATACGGGTCGCAGTCGACGCGGCGGGGTAGAACGACGCGCCGATGAGTCGGGATGATCGCCCGGTTTGTCTCTGGCGGTAGCGCGGCAACGGCGTAGCGTGGAACCTGCGGCCTGACCCGACTGTGGCCGTATGCGTTGGGCCGGCGTTACGCCGGTGACACGCCTGCCGCCTGGACCCGCGGTCGCCCTTGTGCATTCCGAATCGCTCCAGCATGGAGCGCTGAGGGCGCTCTTCTTCACCGGTGTACTTCCACGAGTGTTCCCAGCAGGCCCGGCCCGCCGGCGACGCATCTGCGTCGGGTCCGGCGGTGGCCGGGTGAACGCGCGGTGGGCGTCGCCGGGGCGACGACCCGAAGGCGTTGACCACGATGACAGCCACGATGATTGCCGATACAACGATCGATACCGACCAGGCCAGCGCGGCGGCCGACGTCGCCACACCGGCCAGCTACACCGGCGACCACGGTAGGTCACGGTCAATGGTGTTGGTGGCGGGACGCGGCAACCACACCGCTGCCGGTGCGCTCGCCCCACGCCCGCGCGGCGCGAGGGTCCAGGACCTGTTACGCCAGCGCGCCCACCTGCCCGACGGGCACCCGGACCGCGCCGCGCTGCGTGCGCGCAGCATCGAGGCGGGCCTGCCGCTGGCCCGCCGGCTGGCCACCGCCTACCGCGGCCGGGGTGAGCCCCTCGACGACCTATACCAGGTCGCAGCCCTCGCGTTGGTCAAGGCGGTCGACGGCTACGACCCGACCCGGCAGGTCGCGTTCACCTCCTACGCGGTACCCACCATCGTCGGCGCGCTCAAGCGCCACTTCCGGGACAGCACCTGGCTGGTCCGGGTGCCGCGGCGGGTCCAGGAACTGGCCATCAGGCTCGCCCCGGCCAGCGCCCGACTCACCCAACAACTGGGCCGTTCGCCGTCGGTGGCCGAACTCGCCGCGCGCCTCGACGCCACCCAGGACGATGTCGCCATCGCCTGGAACGCCTGGCAGTTTCGCCGCCCCGAGTCGCTGGACGCCCCGTCGGCAACTGCCTGGCCGAAACGGCAGCCCTTCATCGACACTATCGGCGCCATCGATGCACATTTCGACGCCGTCATCGACCGGCACATGCTGCGGCCGCTGGTGGCCGCGCTGCCCGCACGGGAGCGACACATACTGGCCATGCGCTACATCGGTGACCTGAGCCAGGCCGAGATCGCGATCCGGGTGGGGCTATCGCAGATGCACATCTCCCGCCTGCTGGCCCGCGTGTTGACGCAGCTACGCACTGGCATGCACGCCACGCAAACCTCGAACTCGACGCGCCCCGCATCCGACCCGCTGGCGGCTCGGCGCGCCTGAGCTGCAGTCGGTAACGTACCCCTGGCCATGCCGTGCCGGCCACCGCCGGGCCGCATCACGCCCGGTCAATCGAGCTTTCTGCTGCGCGACCTGACCGAGCACCACCGACATGCTGCTCGCCTGTCCGCGGTCCTGGACGAGTCGTGCCAGCTGCTCGCCGCCAGTGCGAAGATCACCATCCACCTGCCGAACCCG
>JAEHDK010000531.1 GCA_016880465.1 Micromonosporaceae bacterium | reverse complement strand
GCCGTAGTCGGCGAAGGACATCCAGAACCGGCCGCCGAGCGACCAGCCCGGCCCCCACGAGTTGGTGAACCACACCCGTTCGAGGGTGGCGTCGATCTCGTCGGCGACATACTCGTGTCCGCCAGCCAGCGAACCGGTGAGATACACCCGGCCATCCGGGTCCGGCCAGAACATGTCCATGGTCCACTCGGTACCGGTGATGTAGGGCGTAACGCCCAAAGCTTTCAATGCATCGTCGAGATTGAAAGTCCACCGGTAGCCGGAGATCTCCCCGGCGTTCTTCAGCGCCTGGCCGATCGCGTTCCCGGAGCTACCCGTGTCATCGGGTGGATACTCTCCCGGCCACTCGTCGATCTTCGTCGCGTCGGAGTACAGCTGGACGGCGCCGGCATCGCTCAGCCCGTACGTGTACACCGAGCCGACCGACCCGTAGTACGGTTCGGTGCCCATGCAGCCGATGCCGGCGTGACCGGTGCACGAGCCAAGGTTGCCCTGGTCCAGTACCGGTATGCGCCGGGTGTGCTTCGCCGAGACGATCTCCAGCCCGGACGTGTCGAACGCGTACGCCCGCGAGCGGCTGTCGTGGCATACGTGCCGCTTCAGTCTCGGATCGGTTGAGGGGATCCGCTCCCGGACGATAGTGCGCGTCACCGGGACCTCAACTCTGCTCGCAGCCGCCGGATCTCCTCGACCATCGCGGTCATCACGTCGTGCTCGTGATACTGCGGATCCCGCATCACCGACACGCTGGCGCCAGCCAGGCCCGGAATGTTGTGGTCACCGGGGTCCAGTACCTCCTCGACAGCGGAGGTGTCTGAGCCGCCGAGTTCCGACATGAACACCAGGAAGTTTCCGACGCTGGACATCTCGGATCCTGGATCGCCATGGCTCCACGGGTTGATCGCCGTCATCAGCAGGTCCAGCGTTTGGTCATCCACCGGGAACGGCGGCAGTTGCACGGCGCTCATCGGTACACCGGCTGCATGGTGCAGCCACACCACACCGTTGGCGGTGCGGTGATCACACCGCCGCCGGCCGTGATGTTCATGTGCTGGCAGGAGAAGCCGACCGGTCGGAGCCGCTCGGCTGCCATGCGCAGCAGGTCGCTCTCGCTGACGCCCTCATACGCGGCGCGGGCCTTGACTGCCTCGACGGCCTCTGTGTCGGTGCGGAACGTCTTGATGACGGTGCGCGGCGGCCGCTTCGTCTTCGGCGCCGGCTTCGGTGGTTGGGCGACCGCCCGGACCAGTTTCTCGAGCCGCCGCACCGTCTCCCGTAGGCCGATCTCTGGGTCGTCTACCCAGTCAGTCGTCATCGCGCCTTCCCTTCCGGCGGCTGGCGGACCTTCATCCACGCCGACTCGACCGACGTGCCGCCGCGGATCATCTTGACGATCTCTTCCCGCCGCAGCCGGTCCGCGCGCCTGCGATATTCGACGGCGAAATGCCAGATCAGCGCCGGCACACCGACGGCGATGATCCCGGCGGTCACCGGCCACGGCAGCCCGGTGACCACGATCCGGGTGAGCGTCCATGTTTCCGGGATGCCGTCAAACGCCGCGACCAGTTCGGCGATAAGCCAGGCCACGAACAGGCCGGCGACCGCCCACCTGCCCAGGGTCTTCACTGGACCGTGACGGCGCTGGGCGAGTTTTTCTGGCCGATGCGGGACGTCACCACCGACGTGACCACCGAGGCGACCGCTGCGGCCAGAGCAGCACCCAGCGCGGCCCGCCAGTCCAGGTGGAACAGGTCGGCGCCCGGCTCGCCGAGGCCGGCGCCGACGACCAGCACCTGGACGAACGTCTTGACTGCACGTTCGAACGCCTGTTTCCAGAACGACTTCGTGAACATGATCCCTCCTTGGGATCTCGGGGGTTGAAGGGGTTGAGCAGTGCCCCGGCCCAGCCCACCCCTCAGAGACCGGGCCGGGCACGTTTGTGGGAATGTCGGCAGGCAAAGTTAAGGTGACCGGATGACCGCATGGCAGCCGTGGCAGCCGCCCCCACTGCCCGCGGATCTGGTACACCAGGCGCGCCGAAGGGGCGGCAGCAGGGTGTTCGCTGTCCTGGCCGCGGTCGGGCTGCTGCTGTTCGTCGGCGGATCAGCCGGCGGGGTGGCGCTCAGCCGGCAGCCGGGCACGGTGGTGCTCGAGGTGACCGGCCCGGGAACGGCGCACATCACCTGGTATGTCGGCACCGACATGGATCAGGATCTTGAGGCTGTGCTGCCGTGGCGGCTGGAAACCCGCGCCGGGCAGGTGACGGTGAACGCCCAGCTGCTCGGCACCGGGGAGATCGCCTGCCGGGCCGGACCGAAAGAACACCGGGCGTCCGGCGAGTACGCGTACGTGTCCTGTACCGGCTAGAGTCCGGGCCGCCGCCGTCGACCGTTGGCGGTCGGCGACCCCTGCCTGGCACGCCATTCCACCAGCGAGTCCAACGTCTCGCGTTGGGCACGCTGCTCGGCCTTGATCGTTCGGACTTCGTCCATCAGTCCCGGCACGCCGGGATGCTCGCGGGTCTCCGGCTGCCCGACGGCTTCGATCAGGAACTCGCGGGACGCGTCGATCATGTCGGTGAGCCGGAAGAACTTCTTGACGCCCTTCCAGAACAGCGCCACGACCGCGGTGGTGCCGAGAATGGCGCCGCATGCGGCGATCACATACGCCAGGTGCTCAGCCTTCGGCACAGGTCACCAGGTTTCGATGGGGGCAGCGCGCCGGTCAAGGGGCGGGGGGCACGTCGACGCCGGCCTCGGTCAATGCTGCCACCAGCGACTGTTCCCGCCGGACCATGTCGGTGTATTGCTGGTTGACTACCGTGTGCACATCGTTCACCGACTTGTGTGTGGCGGCCTGCCGGCACAGTGTCACCACGGCGGTGACCAGTCCGGCAAGGCTGGTCAGCAGGATCATCACGTGTGTGGCGAGAACCATGGCTATGGCGTGGTGCCGGTGACCAGCGCCTTGAGCGCCTTGAGCACCGCAGCCTCGATCACGGGCGAGTCGGCATCGGTGAGCGGGTTGTCCTCGACCACCACGGCCGCGGCGACCCGGCCGGCCAGATCAGCCAACTGCCCGTCGGTGATCGTCGCGAGTGGCCGGTTCACCAGTTCCAGCAGCCACCGGTTCGGCTGGTACGGCACCGCGTGGATCGCCGACGGAGTCGTCTTCCCGTTGAGGAACTCGTACGTCCAGGTATGGATGTTGAGGAGGAACTGGTGTTCCTCCGCCGTCAACGACATGTCGATCTCCGTTCCGCCCAGCAGGGCGATCAGTTGCGCGAGGGTGCCGCGGTAGGCGTTGACGTCGGTCAGCGACGTGAGCCCCGGCACGTTGCCGGTCGAGGTGTACTGCCAGATGTCGGGCAGCCGGCCGCCGTACGCGTCGTCCCAGCCGGTGCCGGCATCCCCGCCGGCGGCGGT
>JAEHDK010000530.1 GCA_016880465.1 Micromonosporaceae bacterium | reverse complement strand
TTGGAACAGGTGTCCTAAGGAGGGGCCATGCTGATCGACTGTGAGACCTGCGCCGTTCGGGGGCCGGCGTGCGCGGGCTGCGTGGTGAGCGTGATGCTCGGCACGCCGCCCGAGGGCGTCGAGCTCGACGAGGTCGAGCAGCGGGCGCTCCGGGTGCTCGCCGACGCCGGGATGGTGCCTCGGCTGCGGCTGGTGGCCGGCGGCCGGCCGGCCGGGCATCGCGCCGCCTAAGATGGCCGCGGCAGCCGCGGCCGATCCGGCCGGCGGCCCGGACCACGAGGAGCGGCGCGGATGACCCCTCGGCTGTGGGCGGCCGTGGCGTTCGCCGTGCTCGTGGTGGCGCTGGTGGTCGCGTCGGTCGCACTGGTGCCGTGGGTGGCCCCGCCCGCACCGCGCAGCGACCAGCTCGCCGCGCTGCGCGACCTGCCGGCCGACCGGGTCGCCCGGGGCCGGGCACTACGCAGCGACCTGCGACCCATCACGTACGGCTCGCTCGCGCTCGGCCTGCTCATTGCCCTCGGGCTCGGCCTGACCCCGCTCGGCGCCGCGATCGTCACGCTGGTGGGCCGGCCGTTCGGCGGGCACTGGGCGGCCCGGGCCGCGCTCGGCGGGTTGGCCGTGGTCCTGGCCGGCGAGCTGCTCGCGGTGCCGCTGGCCGCGTGGCGGCACACGATCCTCGTCCGGTACGGGCTGTCCACCCAGAGCTGGGGTGGTTGGGCGGTCGACGTGGCCAAGGGGTTCGCGGTCGGGGCGGTGATCGGCGCAGTCGCGCTGCTCGGCTTCTACGGCATCACCCGGCTGACCCCCCGCTGGTGGTGGGCCTGGGGTGCGGCCGGCGCGGCGGCGCTCGTGGTGGTGCTGTCCTTCGTCGTCCCGGTTCTCGTCGAGCCGGTCTTCAACCGGTTCACGCCGATGCCCGCCGGTCAGCTCCGGGACGACCTGATGGCGCTGGCCGCGCGCGACGGTGTCCCGGTCCGGGACGTGCTGGTCGCCGACGCGTCCCGGCGCACCAGCGCGGTCAACGCCTACGTCTCGGGGCTCGGCCCCACCCGGCGCATCGTCGTCTACGACACGCTCCTGCGCGAGGCGCCGCCGGCCGAGGTCGAGTCCGTCGTGGCCCACGAGCTCGGCCACGCGAAGGACGGCGACGTCCTCACCGGTACGGTCCTCGCCGCGCTCGGTGCGGCCGCTGCGGTCTGCGGGCTCTACCTGCTCGGCGCCTGGGTGCCGCTGCTGCGCCGGGCCGGCGTGGCGTCCATCGCCGATCCGCGCGCGATCGCGTTGCTGGTCGCCGTGGTGACCGTGGCCGGTCTGGTAGCCGGGCCGCTGCAGAGCCTTGTGTCCCGGCGCGTCGAGGCCCGGGCCGACGCGCATGCGCTGCGGCTGACCCAGGACGCGGTGGTCTTCGAGGCGATGGAGCGGCGGCTGGCGCTGGTGAACCTCGCCGATGTCGACCCGAACCCGGTGGAGCAGTTCATGTTCGGGAGCCATCCGTCCACTGTGGAGCGCATTGCGGCAGCCCGGGCGTACGCGCGGGGCGAGCGGTGACCCGCACGCTGCTGATCACCAATGACTTCCCGCCGCGGCCGGGCGGCATCCAGCACTTCGCGTACAACCTGGCCGTCCGCCAGCCAGCCGGCTCGCTGGTCGTCTACGCCTCGACCTGGCCCAGCGGGGACCCGAGCCAGGCGGCGCGGTTCGACGCCGGACAGCCGTTCGAGGTGGTCCGCGAGAAGACGGCGATGTTGCTGCCGACGCCCGCGGTGGCGCGGCGCGCGGCCGACCTTGCCCGGATGAACGGCTGCGAGACGGTGTGGTTCGGCGCAGCCGCCCCGCTCGGGCTCCTCGCGGCCGGACTGCGCCAGCGCACCGCAATCCGGCATGCCGTGGCGCAGACCCACGGCCACGAGGCCGGGTGGGCGGCCCTGCCCGCCGCCCGTGGCCTGCTGCGGCGCATCGGCGACCGCATCGACGTGGTGACCTACCTCGCCGAGTACTTCCGCCGGCGGTTCGCCACCTCGCTGGCCGGGCGCACCCGGCTGGTACGGCTGGCACCCGGCGTCGACCTCGATACGTATCACCCGAACGTGGATGGCGGCGACATCCGGCGCCGGCACCAACTGGTCGACCGTCCGGTCATTGTCTGTGTGTCCCGGCTGGTACCGCGCAAGGGGCAGGACACGCTCATCCGCGCGCTGCCCCGGATCCGGCAGCGCATTCCCGATGCCGCCCTGCTCATGGTCGGCGGCGGCCGGTACGGTGCTCAGCTGCGCCGCCTGGCGCGATCGATGGACGTTGACGATCACGTGGTCTTCACCGGTGAGGTCCCATGGGTCGACGTGCCGAGCCACTTTGCGGCCGGGGACGTGTTCGCCATGCCGTGCCGGACCCGGCGGCGCGGGCTCGATGTCGAGGGCCTCGGCATGGTCTATCTGGAGGCCGCGGCGTGCGGGCTCCCGGTGGTGGCTGGCGACTCCGGGGGAGCACCCGAGGCGGTGCGGCATGGCGAGACCGGCTACGTGGTGTCCGGCCGCGACCTGGACGACCTCGCCGAGCGGCTGGCCACCCTGCTCACCGATCGGGACACGGCGCGCCGGATGGGCCGGGCGGGCCGGGCCTTTGTCGAATCAGAGTGGGGTTGGGACCTGATCGGCGAGCAGATGTCCCGACTGCTGCGTGCCGCTTAGCCAGGTGAGTTCGGCTTTGCCGCCACGGAGACGGTGGCGGCGGCGCTGGGTCGGCGCTCCAGCTACGCATGCAGCTCTGGGCTACCGAATCTGGCCACGTAGTGCCAGACGCGCTTGAGCGCCTGCTCATCGTATCGACCGGTTCGAGCCGCATCTCCAATGATTCGCGGATCGAGCCGGCCGCCACGAGCCAAAGACACACCGAGGCTGACGAACTCCGACCCCCGGTACTCAGGGTGTCGGCGAAGCTCCGTGGTGGCCAGCACGAAGCCGTCATGCCACTCCACCGGGCAGCCGAGCCGGCCAGCCATCGTCTCGATCGGCGAGCCTCGATAGCTGGGATCAAGGACGACAGCCTCAACGTCACGAGCGAGGTCCACCACGCCGTGAACCTGGGCCTCGATGTAGTCGTCGAGCGGATCCTTATGATCCCTCTTGGCCATCGCGACCAGGGTCGACACCTTCGACGCCACACCGAAGTGCTCGGGTTCGAAGACGCTGTCCGGATAGCAGAACGTGGTGCGAGCGAGGGTACGTGGAGTCAACCGCAGGTAGGCCGAGCCGAAACGCGGTGATCCGCCGACCAAACGCGGGCGAAAGTTCAACGACCCGTACTTGGCACGCTCCGCGGCTGCCGCCTCGTCATACGCCCCCGCGAAAATCCGGCTCTCCCATCGCCACCGGTCGCCGCCGCAATGGGCGGTAAGCCCACCGTTGCTCGTCCCCGTCTCGAACTGCGACCGGTACTGGCCATCGCGGACCAGCACCTCCAGGATCGGCAACCCAGCCACGAGCCGATCCGGATGAAAGTGCAGAGTCACTCGCCATGACGGATCCAGTGCCTCTCCAGTCGCCAGCGCTGTCACGTGAGCAATCGCATGCTCATGCGGGCGTTGCATGGCCGGAGTATCCACGATCGACGGACGCCGGGCGACGGCAAATCGCACCGACCCGCACCCGGGCGTTCAGGGCCGCAACGCGCAGGCCAGCGCGGCCGGGCCCGGTGCGCCGAAGTACCAACCCTGGCCCGCGTCGCAGCCGATCGTACGGAGCCGGTCGGCCTGCCGCGCGTTCTCGACGCCCTCGGCCGTCACGGTCAGCCCGAGCGTGTGGGCAAGCGACACCAGCGTGGCGAGGATCGGCTCGTCGGTCGTCGGCTCGTCTGCGCCGAGGCCGTGCACGAAGGAGCCGTCGATCTTGAGCCCGTGCACCGGGAGGGTACGCAGGTACGACAGGTTCGAGTAGCCGGTACCGAAGTCGTCGATGGCCATCCGTACTCCGATGTCGGCGAGCTGGCGTAGCGCGCACACCGGCTCGTCGTCGCGGCTCATGATGGCACTCTCGGTGATCTCGAGCTGGAGGCGCGACGGCGGCAGTCCGGTGCGCTCGAGGACGCCGGTGACGTCGGCCACGAAGCGCGGGTCGCGTACCTGGCGGACGGCGAGGTTCACGCTGACGTACGGGGCGCCCGCAGCCGTCCAGCGGACCGCCTCGGTGCACGCCGCCTCCAGGATGGTGCGGCCCATCCGTACGATCAGCCCGGTCTCCTCGGCGATGCCGACGAACACGTCGGGCGGCAGCACGCCGAGCTCGGGGTGCCGCCAGCGTACGAGCGCCTCGACGCCCAGCAGCGCGCCGTCCCGCAGCGCGACGAGCGGCTGGTACTCGAGGTAGAAGTCGCCCCGCTCCAGCGCGGCGGGCATGGCGGCGGACAGCGCGTAGCGGGCGACCTCCTGCTCGTCGCGGTCCTGGTCGTACAGTGCCCACCGGCCCTTTCCCGCGGCCTTGGCCCAGTGCAGCGTGATGTCGGCCGCCCGCATGATGTCGTTCGGCTCGGTACCGGCGGCCGGCCGCTCGACGATGCCGATGCTGCCCGACACCGACAGCTCGTGCCCGGCGATCCGGACCGGCTCGGCGATCGCGGCCAGCGCGGCATCGGCGACCTTGATGATGTCATCGACGCAGCTGCTGTCCTCGACCAGTACGACGAACTCGTCGCCGCCCATCCGGGCCACCAGATGCGAACAGATGCGGTCGCCCAGCCGGCCCGCGATCGCCACCAGCAACTGGTCGCCGATGTGGTGGCCCAGCGAGTCGTTGATCGCCTTGAAGCCGTCGAGGTCGATGAAGCACAGGCCGACGCGCTGGCCGCCGCCGAGCTGGTCGCTGAACATGCCGGCGAGCCGCTCGGTGAACAGGGCCCGGTTCGGCAGCCCGGTCAACGGGTCGTGGGTTGCCTGGTAGCGGAACCGCGCCTCACTCACCCGCAATGCCCGCTCGGCCTGGTCGCGGGCCACCAGCGCGGCCCGTCGGATCGTCTCCTGTTCGTCGAGCGTGCGGTCGCGGATGGCCCGGGCGTACCCGGTCGCGAGCGCGCCCAGCAGCCGGGCGAGCCGGTCGCGCGCCTCCTCGGTGAGGAGCCCGAGATCGCGCAGCAACCGCAGCTCGACCACCTCGACCGTCCGGCCCAGGCCCTCGGCCGACGTGAGATGGGCGGCGACGAGATCGGCACCGATCTCGTACCCGGTCCAGAGGTTGATCGGTTCGTGGCCGAGCGCGCCGGCCAGGCGCAGCGTCAGCTCCAGCAGCCGCTGTTCGAGCTCGGCCTGCGTCATCGGTACGTAGCTGGTGCCCGCGACCGCCTTCGCCCAGGCCGGGGCGAAGGTCGCCGCACCCGGCCAAGCCTTCCGGCTTCGCTTGTCGACCCTGGCGGGGTGGGTCACGGTTGGTGGTGGGCTAGAACTTGGGAGCGTCCGGCGCTTCCAGCAGGCCGAGGCGCAAGGCGGTCATCAGGGCCTGGGCCCGGTTGGCGGCACCGAGCTTCTCGTACAGCTTGGAGATGTGCGTCTTCGCCGTCGACTCGCTGACGAACAGCTGCTTGGCTATGCCGGCGACGCTCATCCCGTCGGCGAGCAGGCGGAGCACCTGACCCTCGCGCGGGGACAGCTGCGGTCCGGTCGGGGCGAGCCGGCGCTTCATCGCCTCGGCCAGGTCGGCGGCGGTGAACGCGGATGGCGCCGAGGCCGCGTGCCGGGCGGCCGCCACCACCTCGTCGGCGGGCGCCGTCTTGGGGACGAACGCGCTCGCGCCGGCCTCCAACGCCCCGAACAGCTGGTCGTCGCCGGCGTACATGGTCAGCACGACGATGCCCATCGTCGCGCTCGACTTGCGCAGCGCCCGCGTCGCTTCCAACCCGCTGCCGTCCGGCAGCCGGAGATCCATGATCACGACGTCCGGCTGGAGCGCGCCGGCCTGCCGTACCGCCTCCGCCGCCGTCGCCGCTTCGCCGACCACCTCGAACTGGCGGTCGCGTTCGAACGCGTGCCGTAGACCCTTCCGGATCAGGTCATGGTCATCGACGAGCAGGACCTTGGTTCGGGTTGTCGGCGGTGTGGTGGTGGTGGACATGCCCGGTGCTCTCCCATTCTGGCCGAGCTGCGAAACCCTCAGTTGGCCTCACAACCTATCGCGCCGCGGCGACGTGCCCAGCACCACCGCCACGGTTGTACCACTTGGATGTCGGGGCCTGATCTCCAACCGGCCCCGGATACGTTCCGCCCTCTCTGCCATGATCGCAAGACCGTACCGACCGTCCGTACGCTGCTCACCTAGGCCGTGACCATCGTCGGCAACAGTGATCTGAGCATATGGCGGGTCCACTTCACACGTCACCCAGAGATTTGACGCGCCCGCGTGTTTGCGCGCATTGGTAATCGCCTCTTGGGCGATTCGCAAAAGCTCGGCCTCGATCGCCGCGGGAAGCCGGGCCGTGGATTCGTCCAGCGACATGTGTACGCGGAGGCCGGCCGAGGCCCCGACGGTCCGTGCGTAGTCCGCGATCGCCGCGGTCAGCCCACCGTGCCGCTCGACCTCGCTGCGCAGCTCGAACAGGGACAGGCGCAGCTCGGTGATCACCCGGGTCACCTCGCCGCGCAGGGTACGCAGCTCCTGCGCCGTCTCGGCGGCCTGCTCGGGCAGGGTGGCCAACGCGTTGTCGATGCCGTACCCGACCATGACGAGCTCCTGCGCCACGCCGTCGTGGATCTCCCGGGCGAGCCGCTGCCGCTCCTCGTTGGTGGCGAGCGACCGGACGTCGTCGAAGAGCAGGGCGGCCTCCAGCCGCAGTGCCGCCGGGGCCGCGAGCGCCACGACCCGGTGGATCACGCCCGGGGGGTACGCCCCGGCGCCGTCGACCTCGAGCACGATGAGCCCGACGGTACGCACGCCGGCCACGAGCGGTACGACGAGCGCGGACACGTCGCCGTTGGTACTCGTTCGAGCCTGCGTCCGGCCGGTCGCCTGCGGCTGCTGGCTCGCCCAGGCATCGCTGATCGCCGAGTCCGAGTCGAGCGCGGTTTCCCAGTCGACCCGCTCGGTACCCGCCTGGGCCAGCACGATCAGCCGGCCGCCGCCGCTGCTGCAGAGCACGGCGGCCCGGTCCGCGCGAGCGCTCGACCGCAGCTCGTCGAGCAGATGCTGGGCCAGCCCACCCGGATCGAGGGTCGCGCCCGGCAGTTGGCGCGCGACGCTGCGCAGCTGGGTGAGCAGGCGGGTGGCCTCGGCGTACGGCTGAGGCGAGCCACCCCGGGCGAGCATCGAGCGCTGGAACGCGCCGGCCGTGAGCATTCCGATCGCGGCCAGCAGCAGCCACTGCACGCCGGCCACCACGTACCCGGGCTGGCCCAGCTGCCGGCCGGACGCCACGGCGGTCAGCGCGCCGGCCGCCGCGAGGGCGGCCGCCTCGATCGGCCGGCGCAACAGGGTCGCGGCGGTGATCGGTACGGTCAGGTACGGCAGGACCGCGGCCGCGCCGTACCCGGCCGGCATCAGCCCCGCCGCGTCCGCCTCCACCGCGACCGCGCTGGCCGCCACCGCGACGACGAGTACCTCGGCGAACCGGCCGAGCGGCGCGAGGACCGGGTGCTGCGGCGCGCCTCTGGTGGGTAGCAGCGAGATTTACACGATCACGCTCATCGGTTCGGGCCCAAGCCCGATTGCCGATACTTCGCTCAACACCCTCGACGGCGAGTATGCGGGATCTTTCCCGTCCGGTAACGGAAGTGCCGGAGGCGATTTCGTCTCGACGTTTACCGTGAACAACGCGGTCGGAAGCACAAAGCCGGTGGTGTACCCAGCGGA
>JAEHDK010000529.1 GCA_016880465.1 Micromonosporaceae bacterium | reverse complement strand
CGTCATCATCCCTCTCATGCAGTCCGAGGCGGTCAACCACTACCACTGGATGAGCGCCAGCCAGTTTCTCTACGCCGTCGCCCTGGGCCAGATCACCCCCGGCCCGGTCGTGCAGACCGTCGCCGTGGTCGGCTACGCCGCCGCCGGCACCGGCGGTGGTCTGCTCGCCGCGGCGGTCGCGTTCACCCCGTCGTTCCTGTTCGTCCTCGCTGGCGCGCGCCGCTTCGACCGCCTGCGCGCCAACACCACGGTGCAGGCATTCCTGGCCGGCGCCGGGCCCGCCGCCATCGGCGCTATCGCCGGCTCAGCGATCCTGCTCGGCGCGGCCATCGGCCACCTATGGCAGATCCCGGCCCTCGCCGCCGCCGCGCTCTGGCTGCTCGTCCTACACCGGGGCGTGGTCAGCGCCCTGCTCGGCGCCGCTGCCCTCGGCGTCATCGCCGCCCTCGCCGGCTTACCCGTCACCTGACGAACCAGGCCCGACCGGCAACCGCCCACCCGGCTACTCCATCAGCGGTCGCACTCCTCGGCCCGGGTCAAGCCAACCCTTCCTTGAAGCCCTGGCGCCACGACGGGTAGCGCAGCTCCCAGCCGAGCTCCCGTTTGGCCTTGGCGTTGGAGAAGCCGCGCCCCTCGGTCATCATCATCACCGCCACTTCCCCGGCCAGCAGCCGGGCCAGCCACTTGGGGACCCGCATCGGTGGCTTTGCGCCCGCGCACGCTGCCAGATAAGGCAGCCACTCGCTGGCCGGGGCCGGTTCGTCGTCGACGATGTTGAACACGCCCCTCGCCTGCTGCTCCACGGCCAGGACGGTAGCGCTCGCCGCGTCGTCGAGATGCACCCACGAGCAGTAGCCGGTGCCGCCCCCGACGAGCGGGAACTGCCGCTTGCGCACGAGCTCGACCTGGTCGTCGGTGGCGCCCGGCCCGTAGAGTCCGCCGTATCGCAGGACTGCGCCACCAGCCTTGACGACCACGTCCTCGAGGTGGCGGATCGCCTCCATCTCCGCGTGCGCCGCCGTCCCCGCGTGCAGGTCCAGCGGGTCCTTCTCGGTCTTCACCCATCCGCCCTTGCGGACTCCGTTCCAGCTGGCGTAGCTTTGCGCGACGAAGTGGGATACGCCGGTCGCCTCGGCGGCGGCCAGCAGGTGATCCGTCCCCTCGGTGCGCAGCCGGTTGGTGGTGGCGAACCACCGATCCATGTGCTTCATATCGGGCTTGCCGGCGTGCGCCACGGAAATTGCGGTCATCTGGTGCACGATCGCGTCCGGCCGGGCGGCCGCCACCGCCTCACTGACCGACATCGCATCCAGCCCGTCCATCACGCGCGCCTCGGTGCCCAGCTGATGCAGCATGCCCAACTTGGCCGCGCTCGTCGTCGTAGCCGTCACCTGGTGGCCACGGGCCACGAGCCGCGGCACCAGCCGCCGCCCCACGACCCCGGCCCCGCCTGCCACGAATACCCGCACAACCATCACCTTCCCGATTCCAGAGTCTGTCTCTAAGACCTGAACGAGACAGCCCGGCCGTCTGTGACATGGGAGGGAAGACAGTGGGGAGAAGATCATTGGGTCGACCGCCGGGCATTGTCCACGCGACGATCCGAGTCGACATCAGCCAGGACGGCTACGGACGATGTCCCGACTGGCCCGGGCACTTGTCTGGCGAAGAGGTGGAACTGCTGTCAGCAGCGGGTGTCCGCCGCGGAGGCCTATCGGAAAGAAATCATCGGCAGCGAGGCCGACGGTCAGGACGAGGCGAGAGCTGAGTGCCCCAGCCATCGACGCGGCATGGCCGGGCAGTTTCGCCATCCGTACTGCCGACGCGAGACCCTTGGTGGAGATCCGACATACCGTCGGCATCGGTCATTATGACAGCGTGAGCGTCGACTACGATGATCGTTCCCGCCCGCCGCGCGCCGGGCGCCGACGACGAGTTCGCGCGCCAGCGGTCGTGGCGCTCGGACTCGTGCTACTGGGCATGATCGCGCTCGCGGTGCGGCTCGACGCCGCCTCCGACGGCACCGTGCTGCGGTCGGGCTGGTCGTCCTGGCGGGCCGACGGCGTGGTCGTTGAGGTGCGAGGCGGGACCGGAGGTTCCGGGCTCCGGGCCGGCGACGTGATCACCGACATCGCCGGACATCGCCTGTCCGATGGGTTGGGCGGCGTTGCGCGGCCGCAACCCGGGGACGAGCTCTCGTACGGCATCATCCGGGACGGTCCCAGCCGCCTGACGATCCGGGTCGAGCGCGCCGAGGCGTACCCCTTCCTCACGGCCGGCTGGGGAAACCTGGTCTTCGTGTTTGCGCTGGCCGCCCTGGCGTTTGCGCTCTATCTGCGGCGGCCGGACGAACCGGCGACCACGCCCTTGTTGCTCGTGGCGGGCGGCCTGCTGGGCAGCACCCTCACGGTGGTGGCCGGCCTTCCGGCTCTTGCGCTCGCGACGGGCGGGCCGGTGCTGTGGCTCTTTCACCTCAGCGTGATCGGTGCGTACTCGGTTGCCTGGGGTGGGTTGCTCGCGTTTGCTCTGCTGTTCCCCCGGAACCACCCGTGGCTACGTCGCCCGAGGCCCACCCTTGCCGTGGCGTACGCCGCTCCGCTGGGGATCATGGCGGTGTGGACGGCCATCACGGCCGGGTTCGCGCCCGACCCCTTGCGCTGGCTCGGCCTTGTCCACGCCGGGCAGACAGCCGTGGTCGCGGCGGCGCTCGTGACGGGCGCGATCGCCGGGATCGTGGCGTACCACGACAGCCGCGATCCACTGACCCGCAGCCGACTGCGGTGGCTCGCCGGTGGCGGCACCCTCGCCGGACTGCTCGGTATCGCCGGCTGGCTCATGCCGGAGCTGGTCTCGGGCCGGGAGCTGCTGCCCGCCGGCGCGATTGGGCTGTCCGGGTTGCCGTTCGTCGCGTGCCTCGCGGTGGCACTACGCCGGCACCGGCTGTTCGACATCGAGCGGCTGGCGAACCGGTCCCTCGTGTACGCCGCGGTGGTCGCCGTGCTCGGCGCCGGCTACGCCACCGTGGTAGCGCTGCTGGTCAGCGGCTTGCGGCTGTCCGGGTCAGTAGCCGCAGCGATCACCGCGGCGGCAGCTGCGCTCGCGCTCGCGCCACTACGCACCGCAGCCCAGGGCGCGGTGAACCGACTGATGTACGGCGACCGGGACGATCCGGCCGGCGTACTGGCGCGGCTCGGCGAACGGCTGCAGGCCGTCATGCTGCCGGGCGATGTGCTCCCCGCGGTCGTGGAGACGGTGGCGCAGTCGCTGCGGCTGCCGTACGCCGCGGTCGACCTCGCCGATGGGGCCGGCGGGTTCCGCCCGGCAGCCGAGCACGGCGTACCGGTCGGTACCGTGCACGCCGAGCCGCTCACGCATCACGGCGTGACGGTCGGCCAGCTCCGGGTGTCGGAGCGTGGTCGCGACGACCCGCTCGAGCCGGCCGACCTCGGCCTGATCCGCTCGCTCGCCCGCCAGGTCGGGCCGGCGGTCCAGGCCGTACGCCTGCACGACGACCTGCTGCGTTCGCGGGCCGAGGTCGTCGCCCTGCGGGAGGACGAACGGCGCCGGCTCCGTCGCGACCTGCACGATGGGCTGGGGCCGGCACTGGCAGCGATCGGCCTGAAGGCGGGGTTGGCCGCCCGTGAAGTTCCTCCCGAGTCGGCGGCCAGCTCGATCCTCAGCGATATCAGCTCCGAGGTGAAGGCGAGCCTGGCGGACGTACGCCGTCTCGTGGAGGCCCTGCGCCCGCCGGCGCTCGATGAGCTAGGCCTCGTCGGCGCCCTGCGGTCCCGGGCCGCGACGCTCACCGGCGAGCTGCAGATCGAGGTGTCCGGACCGGCCGCGACCGCTGGGCTGCCGGCCGCGGTCGAGACCGCCGCCTACCGGATCGCGGTCGAGGCCATGACGAACGCCGTCCGGCACAGCGATGGGACGCAGTGCACCGTGTCCGTCGCCGGCGCAGATGGCGGTATCGAGCTGACGGTGCGCGATGACGGCCGCGGCCTCGACCCGGCGCGCACGGCGGGGATTGGATTGCGGTCCATGCAGGAACGGGCCGCCGAGGTGGGCGGAGCATTCTCGATACGGTCACCGACGGCCGGTGGCACGGTGGTCCAGGCGTGGTTACCCCTGGGGTTTGGAGGGCTAGTTGATCAACCTGATACTCGCTGACGACCATCCGGTCTTCGTGACCGGGCTGCGCGCTGTCATCGACACCGAGCCCGACATGATCGTGACGACCGTCGCCACGACCGGGCGCGCTGCCGTGCAGGCCGCCGCCGAGCAGCAGCCCGACGTCGCCGTGCTCGACATCAACATGCCCGACGGCGACGGCCTCTGGGTCTGCGCCCAGATCCGGGCAGCGGGGTTGGCGACGCGCGCGCTCATCCTCACGATGTACGACGACGACGAGAACGTACTCGCGGCCCTGCGTGCCGGGGCGTACGGCTACACGCTCAAGGGATCCGAGCCCGACGAGATCGTCGCGGCAATCCGCGCGGTGGCCCGCGGCGACGCCGTATTCGGTGCTGGTATCGCCGCGCGGATGCTCACCCACTTCGCCCGGGCCGCCACCTCGTCGCCGTTCCCGCAACTCACCGAACGCGAGCATGAGGTGCTGGCGTTGCTGGCCGCTGGCCGGGACAACGCCACGGTCGCCCGCCGGCTCGGGGTGAGCAGCAAGACGGTACGCAACCACGTATCCAACATCATCACCAAGCTGCACGTGGTCGACCGGTCCGCTGCCATCATCCGGGCCCGCGACGCCGGCCTGGGCGGAGCCACCGGCACGGGCTGACAACACCGCAGGAGCCCCGACCTTCGGCACCCGATCCCGCGCGGGCTCCGGGGACCGTCGAGGCGGAAACTGCCCGGTCGGGACGGGACATCGTCCCGTGACAGCGGGACGCCGACCAGGCGACCCTGCCGGCATGCTGACCGAGACGCACCCTTCGCGGCGGCGGAGCGCCGGTGCGGCACCGTGGGCCTTGGCTACCGCTGTCTCCGGTGCGGTGGCCAACCTGTTGCTCGTCCTGTTCTTCCTGCTGGCGCGACCGTTCCGCGATGTGCCCAACGAGTTCACGTGGCTCGGCACCGCCAACGACATCGCCGTCGTCGTGCAGTTCGCGACGGCCGTCCCGGTCACGCTGGCTCTGCGACACCGGCTGCCCGGCACGCGACCCGTCCGGGTCGCCACGGCGGCTGCCGTCGTGGGGATGGCCGCGGTCGTCGTGCTACAGCTCCTGCTGATTGCCGGGGTCCTGGACTTCGACCTGCAGGTGCTGCTCGTGTCCGCGGCATTCCTCGCCGTGTACGCGTGGGTGCTTACCGCCAGCTCCGCCGCCCACCGCGCGGGCACGCTACCCAAACCCGTGACCCGCCTCGGGCTGCTGGTCGGTGCGTCGTACCCACTTGGTGTTGTCATCGTCGCTCCCGGGCTGCTGTTCCCCTGGGGCTCGCTGGCCCAGCTCGCCTTCGCGGTGCCCGGCATTGTCTTCGGATCGCTTGGCTGGTTGGCGCTTCCGGTGTGGCCGTGGCTGCTGGCCCGCCTCGTCTTCGGCATGTCCACACCCGACCCCGGGAATCTTCACGAGGAGAGAACGTCATGAGAACCGTCTACAAGGTATTCGCGTATCTGGTCGCCGCCGAGGTGGTCGTACAGGCGATGGCCATGGTCTATGCGATCGCCGGGCTGGGCAAGTGGGTCAACGGCGGCGGCGTGTTCGACAAGGCCGTCATGGAAAGCGACGAGACGCCCTTTCCCGAAGTCGCCGGCTTCGCTTTGCACGGCATCAACGGGAGTATGGTCATCCCGGGGATCGCGCTGCTCCTGCTGATCTTCTCGTTCTTCGCGAAGGTCCGCGGGGCGACGAGGTGGGCAGGCCTCGTATTCCTGCTCGTGGCGGTGCAGGTGAACCTCGGCTTCTTCGGCCACGAGGTTCCCGCGGTGGGCGCGCTGCACGGGCTCAACGCACTGATGCTGTTCAGCGCGGCCTTCTACACGGGGCGCCGGGTTCGCGCCGCCGCGCCGAGTGCGGCCGAGCGCCCCGCGGCGCAGGTCGCCGCGCCGGT
>JAEHDK010000053.1 GCA_016880465.1 Micromonosporaceae bacterium | reverse complement strand
CCGGCCCGACCCGGCCCGGCCCCGCGCCGGCCGGTGCCGCCAAGGGCGGTGCGGCGCCGAACAGGCGCCGGCGGGGTCGCCTGCTGCTCGCGGCCGGTATCGCGCTGATCCTGCTCGGCGGCGGCCTCGCGCTCGGAACGTACTATGTGGACAGTGTGCCGACGCCGGACCAGCTGGCGCTGCCGGAGTCCACCACCGTCTACTACGCCGACGGCAGGACGCCGATGGCCACCCTCGGCACCGAGAACCGCACGATCCTGAGCTACGCCCAGATGGACGACGCGGTGAAGCACGCGATCGTGGCCGCCGAGGACCAGACCTTCTGGAGCAACCCGGGCGTCGACTTCCGCAGTGTGCTGCGGGCCGCATGGAACAACGTGACCGGCGGCCGGACGCAAGGGGCCTCCACGATCACCCAGCAGTACGCGCGCGTCGCGGCCGACCTGAAGGGCGTGACCTACTCCCGGAAGCTGCGCGAGGCGGTCATCGCCTGGAAGCTCGACCGCAGGTACAGCAAGGAGGAGATCCTCGAGTTCTACCTCAACACCGTGCCGTTCGGCCGCGGTGCGTACGGCGTGGAGGCCGCCGCTGAGGCGTTCTTCGGCAAGTCCGTAAACCGCGACGCCGCACCCGAACGGCGGCTGACCGTGGCCGAGGCGATGGTCCTCGTCTCGATGGTCAAGCAGCCCGAAGCCGACCCGGACGACGCCGAGGGGAACCCGGGCTACGACCCGACCCGCAACGCCAAGGCGCGGGAGAACTCGATGGCGCGGTGGGCGTACGTGCGCGACGGCATGGTTCGGCTGGGCTATCTGTCCCAGGCCGACGCCGCCGCGCTGCGCTACCCGGACACCGTACGGAAGTTCGACCCGACCACCCGGCAGAACGGCCTGGACCGGCCGACCGGGCTCGCGGTCCACCACGCACTCAGCGAGCTCCGGCAGACCGACGCGTTCCGCGGCAAGCCGGCGGACTACCTGCGCAACGGTGGTTTCCGGATCGTCACGACCATCGACAAGCGGGCGCAGGACGCGGCGGAGGCGGCGGCCGACATCCGTCGTACGACCGCACCGGCCGCGGTCCGCGGGCAGCCGGCCAACTGGCAGGCGGCACTGGTGGCGGTGGAGCCCGGCACCGGCCGGGTGCTCGCCTACTACGGCGGCAACGACGGTGCGGGCGCCGACTACGCGGGGTGGTACTACGACGAGGCCGGCGACGCCCGCGGCTTCGGCCAGCACTCCCCCGGCTCGTCGTTCAAGGTGTACGACCTCGCGGAGGCGTTGCGCCAGAACGTCTCTGTGAAGTCGGTCTGGGACTCGCCGCAAACGAAGGAGTTCCCGGCCAGCGGCCGGACGAAGGGCTCCGCCGCCGGTCCGATCCGCAACTCCAGCACCGCCGAGTGCCAGCCGGACTGCACGCTCTGGGAGGCCACGGTCGCGTCCCTGAACACCGCGTTCTTCGGGCTCACCGAGAAGCTGGGGCCCGCGAACGTCGTGGACATGGCGAAGAAGGCGGGCATCGACGCCATCTGGGCCAACGATCCCGGCCAGTCACAGCCGGTCCGCATCGACCTGGCGGGCAAGTCCGGCGCGGATGTCATGCCGAGCCTGTCGACCGAGGTCGGGATCGGGCAGTACGGGATCACCGTGCTCGACCACGCCAACGGCATGGCGACGTTCGCCGCGGGCGGCAAGCGCGCCCGCGCGCACTTCGTCGCGTCCGTACGCAAGGGCGACCGCGAGGTGTACGCCGAGAAGGTCGCCACATCCGACGTCGGGCTGAACGCCGAGCAGATCAACGAGCTGAACTGGACGCTCCGCCAGGTCGTGGCGGCCAAGCTGGCCAACGGCTGGGACTGCGCCGGCAAGACCGGTACGTGGCAGCTCGGCCAGAGTACGACCCAGAACGTGCACACCTGGATGGTCGGCTACACCAGACCGCTGGCGGCGGCGGTGTGGCTCGGTACGACGGACGGCCGCGCACTGACCACAAAGGACGGTACGAGCAACGTGTCCGGCGCCGGCAACGCGGCGCCGATCTGGCGGCAGTTCATGGTCGACACCATTGCGGCGATGCGGCTCGACCGGGAGAAGAACCGGTTCACGGCGCCGAAGTTCCCTGCCGAGACGACCGCACCCGCACCGTCGGTGCCCGCGTCCCGCTCGGCCCAGCCGAGTGTCAAACCGTCGTGCGTGCCGCCGAACTGCCCGGGCCGGCTCAGCCCGACGCCACCGGCGCCGACAGCTCCGCCGGTGCCGACGGTTCCGCCGAGCGCGCCCGCGCCGTAGCGGCCCGCGCCGGGCGGTCAGGGCACCGTTCGCTCGATGGCGGCCGCGCCCATCTCCGCCAGCT
>JAEHDK010000528.1 GCA_016880465.1 Micromonosporaceae bacterium | reverse complement strand
GCCCTCAATCGTTGACATAACCAGACTTATCAAGAATTTTCCCGGCAGGCTGAGTGGCGCTCCGGGCGCCCTGGCCTGGCCGGATACGTCGACGTGGGGGAGGCGCGATGGTACTAGCCCTACCTCCGCTGATCAGTTCGGAGAGTCCGTTCCCGCGGCGACCATCGGTCAGCGGAAGGTTCCTGTTCGTCAACGACGAGAAGCTCCACGTTCGCGGTGTGACCTACGGGACGTTCCGGCCACGTGACGGGGACTGCGAGTTTCCGCCACCGCACGTGCTGGAAGCGGACTTCGCGGCGATGGCCGGCAACGGCATGAACACCGTCCGGACGTACACCGTCCCGCCGCGGTGGGTGCTGGATGCGGCGGCTGCGTGCGGCCTGCGGATCATGGTCGGCCTGCCCTGGGAGCAGCACGTGGCCTTCCTCGACGACCGGAACCGCGCCCGCTCGATCGAGCAGCGCGTGCGCGCCGGAGTCCGGGCCTGCGCAGGGCATCCGGCCGTCCTCTGTTACGCAATCGGCAACGAGATCCCGGCGGGGATCGTACGCTGGCACGGCCGCCGGCGGGTAGAGCGCTTCCTGGAACGTCTCTGCCGGGCCGCGAAGGCGGAGGACCCCGAGGGCCTCGTCACGTACGTCAACTTTCCGTCCACCGAGTACCTCGAGCTGCCCTTCCTCGATCTGGTCGCGTTCAACGTCTATCTCGAGTCGCCGCGGCCGCTGCGGGCCTACCTCGCCCGGCTGCAGAACCTCGCCGGCGACCGCCCGCTGCTGCTGGCAGAGCTCGGGTTCGACAGCCGCCGGCACGGTACGGGTGAGCAGGAGCGGGTACTGCGCTGGCAGATCGAGACCGCGGCGGCGGCCGGCTGCGCCGGCGCGTTGGTGTTCGGGTGGACGGACGAGTGGCACCGGGGCGGACACGACATCGACGACTGGGACTTCGGTCTCACGACGCGGGACCGCCGGCCGAAACCCGCCCTGGATGCGGTCCGTGCGGCGTTCGCGAAGCTGCCGCCGCGGCCGGCGGCCGACTGGCCACGGGTGTCGGTCGTCGTGTGTACCTACAACGGGCAGGCCACGTTGCGTGACTGCCTCGACGGACTGGTCAAGCTCGATTACCCCGACTACGAGGTGATCGTCGTCAACGACGGCTCCACCGATGCCACGGCCGCGATCGCCGCCGGGTTTCCCTACCAGGTCATCAGCACCGAGAACCGCGGTCTGAGCGCGGCGCGGAACACGGGCCTACAGGCGGCGACCGGCGAGATCGTCGCGTACACCGACGACGACGCCCGGCCGGATCCGGATTGGCTCACTCAGCTCGCGCTCACGTTCGGCGGCACCCAACACGCTGGTGTCGGTGGCCCGAACATCCCGCCGCCGGGAGACGGTGCGATGGCCGAGTGCGTAGCGAACGCGCCCGGCGGCCCGATCCACGTCCTGCTCTCCGACCGCGAAGCCGAGCACATCCCAGGCTGCAACATGGCGTTCCGGAAGCAGTGCCTGGACGCGATCGGGGGCTTCGACCCGCAGTTCCGTACCGCGGGCGACGACGTCGACGTCTGCTGGCGGCTTCAGGAACGGGGATGGACCCTGGGCTTCAACCCCACCGCCGTGGTCTGGCATCACCGTCGCAATTCACTGCGCGCCTATTGGCGGCAGCAGCGAGGGTACGGCCGGGCCGAAGCGCTCCTCGAGCGCAAGTGGCCGGAGAGGTACAACGCTCCGGGGCATCTCTCGTGGCGGGGCCGCTTGTACGGCCTCGGCCTGCCCCACGCCGTACTGCCGCGCCGCTGGCGGATCTACCACGGTACCTGGGGATGCGGGCTGTTCCAGCAGCTCTACCGCCCGGCCGACGGGGCGTTGGCGGCACTCCCGCTGATGCCGGAGTGGCATCTGCTGCTGGCGCCGCTGGCCGTGTTGTCCGCGCTGGGCCTTGCCTGGCCACCGCTGCTGCTCGCGCTGCCCGTACTCGGGGTGTGCCTGTCCGCGCTCGTGGTCCAGGCGATCCGCGGTGCCGCGCACGCGCGCTTCCCCACCCCACCGCGGTCGCGCTGGACGGAACTGCGCCTGCGTGCACTCACGGCCGTGCTGTACCTGGCCCAGCCGCTCGCCCGGCTGTCCGGACGCCTCGCGCACGGACTTACGCCGTGGCGCCGACGGGGTTCCGGGCGCCTCGCCCTTCCCCGTCCGCGGGTACTCGACCGGTGGAGCGAGCATTGGCGCCCGGCGGAGGAATGGGCTGGGCAGGTAGAGGCCGCATTGCTCGGCATGGGCGCCGCCTTCCAGCGTGGCGGCGAGTTCGACCGGTGGGAGCTGCACGTACGCGGCGGTCTGCTCGGCGCGGCAAGGGTCCGGATGGCGGTGGAGGAGCATGGGGCGAACCGCCAACTGGCTCGTTACCGGGTGTGGCCGCGCTGCTCGCCCCTGGCACTGCTGCTGCTCACCGGTTTCGCGGGGCTGACGGCTGCCGCCGGAGCCGCCGGCGAAACGGTCGCCGTCGCCGCCCTCGGCGGTGGGTTCGGCACACTGTTGCTACGGCTGGCCATCGAGTGCGGATCGGCAACCGCCACGGCATTGAGGGCGATCAGGCACCGTGCCGCAGAGCGATCCGGCAGCCGCGCACGGGCTGAGGAAGCGGCGTGACGCGCACTCCGTTCGACCGGGCGCAGCCGAGCCGGCGGCGTCGGCGACCGCGGCAGCGCGACGCCCAACTGCCCTTGGCGGAGCGGGCCGCGACCGATTCTCCTGAGCACCTGGCGCGCGAGAAGACGACGATCCGCGGCGAGCGCGATCTGGCCCGCCGTCTCGCCCGGGAGTTGCGGCCCTTCTGGCCCCGGATCGTGGCGCTCCTAGCGCTCAGCATGCTCGCGACGCCGCTGGCGCTGCTTACCCCGGTGCCGCTCAAAATCGTCATCGACGGCTTGTTGAGTCCACATCGGCAGCCGGTACTGGCCGGTGTCACGCCGGCGCTGTCCGATAGCGCCCTGGTGATCGTGGCCGCCGCACTCTTCGTGGTCGTTGCGCTGCTCGTTCAGCTCGAGGACCTCGCCACCACCGTGTTGCGGACCGTCACCGGTGAGCGAATGCTGCTCGATCTCCGTACCCGGCTGTTCCGGCATGTGCAGCGACTGTCCGTCTCGTACCACGACCTGAAAGGCACCACGGACTCGACGTACCGCATCCAGAACGACGCCACGGCCATGCAGCAGATCGCGGTGGACTCCGTCCCGTCATTCGTCACGGCGGCGTTCACCCTCGCGGCGATGTGCTACGTGATCACGACGATCGACTGGCAGCTGGCGTTTGTCGCCCTGGGTGTCACGCCGGTGCTCCTGGCGATGTCGTGGCGCTACCGGCGGCAGCTCCGCAGACAGTCCCGGCAGGTCAAGAAGCTGGAGAGCGGCGCCCTGTCGGTGGTTCAGGAGGCGCTCGCGGCGATGCGCGTCGTCCAGGCCTTCGGCCGGGAGGAGCACGAGGAGCAGCGCTTCGTCCGGCGCTTCCACGAAGGGATGTGGGTGCGTATCCGCTACACCTTCGCGTCGAGCCGCTACACGCTGGTCATCGGCTTGACCACCGCGGTCGGCAGCGCCGCGGTGCTCTATCTCGGGGCGCGGCGGGTACAGGCCGGAGCGATCACGCTCGGCGAACTCGTGCTCGTCATGGCGTACCTGTCGCAGCTCTACGCGCCACTGCGGACCATGAGCAAGAAAGCGGGATCGCTGCAGAGTCACCTGGCCAGCGTCGAGCGGGTCTTCGCGCTGCTCGACGAGGAACCCGACGTGACGGAGCGGGCCGGGGCCCGGTCGCTTCGGCGGGCGCGGGGGGAGATCGTCTTCGAGGAGGTCTCCTTCGCCTACGACGGCGCTCGGCCCGTCCTGCACGACGTGTCGATCCGGGTACGACCCGGCATGCGGGTGGGGGTGGTGGGCGCGACCGGCGCCGGTAAGACCACGCTGGTGAGCCTGCTCAACCGGTTCTACGACCCGACCCGCGGACGCATCCTCCTCGACGGTCTCGATCTGCGCGACTACCGGCTTGCTGATCTGCGCCGGCAGTTTGCGATCGTCCTGCAGGAACCGCTGTTGTTCTCCGCCAGCATCGGCGAGAACATCGCCTACGCACGCCCCCAGGCCAGCTTCGAGGAGATAGCCGCCGCCGCGGCTGTTGCCGGCGCCCACGACTTCATTGCCGCTCTCCCCGACGGTTACGACACCCTGGTCGGCGAACGCGGCATCCGTCTTTCCGGTGGCGAGCGGCAACGCGTATCACTCGCCAGGGCGTTCCTCACGGACGCGCCGGTGCTGATCCTCGATGAGCCCACCAGCTCGGTCGACGTACAGACCGAGGTGGGGATCATGCAGACGATGTATCGGCTCATGGCGGGCCGGACCACGTTCCTGATCGCGCATCGGCTGGCCACCCTCGACGGGTGCGACGAGCGGATCGAAATCACCTCGGGCCGGGTCACCAGATTGAGCGATGGGGTCCGCCCGTATGTCTAAGAGCTCGACCGGAGACGACGCCGCCGACCCGGCCCTGTTCGAGGAGCTCGTCGACGGCTGGACCAGCCTCGGGGGCCGGCACCCGGTACCGGAGCGGATCGACGTGCTCAAGAAGCACCGCCGCAAGCCGAAGGTCTGCCGGCTCGTCGGCTGTGCCCGGACGGGGAGAGACGTCGTCGCCAAGAGCTCGGACATTGCCGCCGTGGAGGCGACCCTCTACGAGCATGTGCTCGCAACGGTACCCGGCACGCCGCGCTGCCATGGAATCGCACCCGCTCGGGACGGCGGTCGCTGTTGGATATTCCTGGAGCACGTCGACGGCGAGCGCTGCATGGCGCGGGTCGACGCGCACCGTACCCTCACCGCGCGCTGGCTCGGCGCCGTGCACGCCATCACGTCGGCCATGCGACTTGGGCGGCTGCTGCCGTTGCACGATGCCGCGTTCTACCGCAGGCAACTGCGTACCGCGCGGCAGGCCATGTCATCGGCGCTTGCCGGCGCCACGATCGACGCGGATGGACGGACTCGACTGGCGGCCGCCGTGGACCGCTGCGATCTGCTGGAAAGTCGATGGGACACGTTCAGAATCCTGCCCGAGGACGTCCCGCCGGGTCTCATCCACGGCGACCTGCAGTCGAAGAACGTCCGGATTCGACGTCGGGCCGGGGCGCTCGAGCTCATCGCCTTCGACTGGGAGTTCTCCGGTTATGGCGTGCCGATCGCGGATCTCGCCCAGTTCGCGGTGGACGAGCGGTGGCGGGACCTGGCCGGAGTCCTGGACCAGATGGGGTTCACGCAGGTGTCGGATCACGATCGCCTCCGGCGGCTCGCCACGGCGGGAAAGGTCCTGCGTCTGATCACCTGCCTGGAATGGGAGAGCCGGGGCCGGCAGTACGCGTGGCAGGAGAGCAGCGTACGCACGATCGCCACGTACGACCTCAGGTTGGACGAATGCCTGCGGCTTCTGGCCACCGAGGCGTAGGTGGCCAGCGATGCCGAAGACACCGCCACCCGCGATCCGGCCCGGCGTCCCCCGGCCGGCCGCCCTGCCGGCGAGCGGGTCTGCGGCGACGGCACCCGACGTGCGGACCGGCGGCGACCCGGATCGGTCGAGCCGGGTGCTGTTCACCGGACTACTCCGTCAGGCGCTGTGCCGAAACGATGTCGAGGTGTCCGGCTGCCGTACGCTGTCGGCGGGCGCCTACCACCTGACGCTGCCCGCCGGCGGGCCGGCGTCGGTGGTGATAAAGCGCCTTGATCCGGCCGTCGCCCACCGCGACCGTCTCCTCGTGTGGCGATGGCTGCCCGCGGTCGGGCTCGCCGCCGCCGGCCCGCCGTTGTTGGCGACGGTCTGCGACCACGCGAGCAGCGCCACCTGGAGCGTCTATGCGGGGCTCGACGACGGCGAGCGCTACCCCGTTCGCCCGGGGCCCGAGGACATCGGTCGACTCATCGACGTCGTTGCATCGATGCATGTCCGGTTCGCGAGCCACCCGCTGATGGCCGAGGTCCGCCATCACGGCGAGCACCTCGGCCCCAGCGCGTATGTGGGGCGACTCAACGACGCGTTGCTGGCGCTCGCCGCGGCGGAAGGCGAGCCCGGCGTCCGGGCGCACCGGGCGGGCCGACTCCTCACCGACCTCGCGCGCGCGGTCGGCGGTGCCGAGCGCGAGGCGTCCGCGCTGCTGACCCTCCTGACCAGGGTCGGGGGTCCAGACACCCTGCTGCATGGCGACCTCTGGCCGCAGAACGTGATGACCGGACGCGGCTGGCTCCGGTTGATCGACTGGGACCGGCTCGGCGTCGGTCCCGCCATCTACGACCTGTCCACCCTGCTGCTCCGCGTACTGCCGGCCTACCGTCGGCCAATTCTCGATCAGTACCTGGCGTACGTCGCGACCGAGGGCTGGCCCCTCCCGACCATCGAGGAGGTCGAGTTCCTGTCGGCCGCGCTCGAGCGCACCCGGCTCGCCACCCTGATCAGCTGGCGGGTGCTCGACCTCCTGCGGGAGCCCCGTGGCTCCGTCGCGACGTGGGCCCTCGGGGAGCTGCGGTCCATCCGGACCTGGTGGCAGAAGGTGGGTCTCAGACTGGCGGAGGGAAAGGCGCAAATCAAATGAGGTACGTCATTGTAACGGGCGACGATCTCGGGCTCAGCCCGGGCGTCAACCGCGGCATTCTCGAAGCGTACGAGCGCGGTGTCGTGACGAGCGCGAGCTTGCTGGTGGATCGGGCGGCCAGTGCGGCGGCGGCCGGCGCGGTTCGGCACACGGCGGGGCTGTCGGTGGGGCTGCACGTCGATCTCGCCGACGCCGCCGGCCGCCCGCTCATCGACCTCGCGGACACCCCCGCCTGCCGGGTGGAGGTCGAGCGACAGGTCGCGCGCTTCGCGCAGCTGGTCGGCCGCCCGCCGACCCACCTGGACTCGCATCGCAACATCCATCGCCACCCACGGGCGCTGCCGGCCTTCCGCGACGTTGCCGGGCGGCACGGGTTGCCGCTGCGGGAGCACTCGCTGCCGGGGTACGTGTCGAGTTTCTACGGTCAGTGGGACGGGCTTACCCACCTGGAGCAGATCGGCGTCGACGGGCTGATCCGGATCCTGACCGCGCTCCCGGCGGGCTGGTCGGAAGTGGGCTGCCACCCCGGGTACGTCGATGGCGACCTGCGGTCCAGCTATCGGTGCGAGCGGAGGACCGAGCTGGAGACGCTGCAGGACCCGCGGATAACGCAGGCCGCCGCCGCGCTCGGCATCACCTTCGTCAGCTTCGCCGACCTGCTGCCGAGCTCGGAGAGGGGGGCGGGGTGACCTACGTGGTGCTCGGCGCGACCAATGTCGCCCAGAAGGGCGAGGTTGGCGGCCACTTCTGGGTTTTCGCCCAGTACGCCGTTGCGCTGCGGGATCTCGGATGCCGGGTCGGCTGGCTGGAGCGCTTCGAGCCGACCGGTCGGTCCCACGACGACCGGCACCTCATCGACCAGTTCCGGCACCGGCTCTCGAGCTTCGGGCTCGATCGCGACGTGGTCCTCTACCGGCCTGGCGAGAACGGGGACCTCGAGCTGGTGGCCGGCGACGTGGTCCAACTCGGCCGGATGACCCGTGACGCCGACCTGCTTCTCAACTTCGACTACCGCATCCATCAGGGTCTCGCGGACCGATTCCGGCGGCGGGCACTCATCGACATCGATCCCGGCCTGCTGCAGTTCTGGGTCTCGCTGGGCCAGCTGACGCTATCCGTTCACGACCGATACTTCACCACCGGCGAGACGGTCGGGACGCCGGCGGCCCGGTTCCCTGACTGCGGTATTCCGTGGCAGCATATGCGCCCCCCGGTCTGCCTGCGTCTGTGGCCGGTTTCCTATACACCGGACGCGGAGGCCTTCACCACCGTGTCGAGTTGGTGGGCGGGCGAGTGGATTACCGACGGCCGACAACTCGTCTTCGAAAACAACAAGCGGGTGAGCTTCCTGGCGCATGCCGACCTGCCACGGCGAACTCGCCAACCATTGGAGCTCGCCCTGGCCCTCGCTCTTGACGAGGGGGGCGGGCGTCCGCTCCGCGCGCCGGCACACTCCGTCCGACAAGCCGAGCGCTCGGCGACGAAGCGGGTCACCGAGTACGTCGACGACGCGACCGACGTCGCGGTGCTTCGACAACACGGCTGGCGGATCCGCCTTGCCAGCGAGGTGGCGGCCTCGCCCGAACGCTATCGGGAGTACCTACGCAAGTCACGAGGAGAGTTCAGCTTTGCCAAACCCTCGTGCGGAGTGTTCCAGAACGCCTGGATCAGCGACCGAACCCTCTGCTACCTGGCCAGCGGCAAACCCGCCGTGGTCGAGCACACCGGCCCGAGCCGGTACCTGCCCGACGGCGAGGGGCTGTTCCGGTTCCGCAGTACGAGCGAGGCGGTTGACTCGCTGGCCGCCATCAACGCCGACTACCGGCGCCAGTGTCACGCCGCGCGGAGCATCGCGGAAACCTACTTCGACGCGGCGCCGATTGTCGCGGCGATTCTCGACGCATCGTTCGCCACGCGAGTGGCACCGGCCGCGCCGGCGCCGCTCTGCGCCGAACCACGGGATACGTCAGCGTTGACCTCGTAACTGACCCCGGCCGAGCGGGCCGCTCGGCCGGAGGTGCACGCTCATGACCGGATCGACGGCACGGCCGTCCTGTCCCGCAGCCAAGCGACCGTCCGTCCAATGCCTTCGGGCAGGTCGGTTCGGGGTTCCCAGCCGAGTACCCGGTGCGCCGCGCGGCTGTCGAGCTCGACGCGTTCCAGCTCGCCCGCCTGCGGCGGCTCCATGGTCGGCGTGTCTGGGGCGCCCGCTGCCGCCGCCACCATGCGGTGCAGCGTCCGGACCGAGGTCTCCTGCCCGCTGCCGATGTTGAGCCGCAGACCGTCTCCCGCCGGACCAGCGGCCAGCAGGAACGCCTCGACGACGTCGTCGACGTACACGTAGTCGCGGGTCGTCTCGCCGTTGCCGAAGATCGTGGTCGGTCGCCCGTCGAGAAGAGCCGAGGCGAAGATCGATACCACGCCGGCCTCGCCGTACGGGTCCTGGCGCGGTCCGTAGACGTTTCCCAGCGCCAGAGCCGTGGTCTGCAGTCCGTACAGGCGGCGGAACACGCGCAGGTACATCTCTCCGGCCGCCTTCGACGCGCCGTAGGGTGAGTGCGGGTCGAGCTGCGCGGACTCGGCGATCGGAAACTCCTTCGCACGTCCGTAGATGGTGCCCCCGGACGACGCGAAAACGAACTTGCGAGCCTTGCCGGACCGGGCGCTGTCGAGCGTGGCCAGGCAGCCGAGGACGTTGTTGTGCGCATCCCGCAACGGATCCGCCACGCTGTGCCGTACGTTCATCTGGGCTGCCAGGTGGAAGAACACCTCCGCCTGAAACGAGGCCATCTCGCGGCGCGTCGAGTCGGCGATCACGTTGCCCTCCAGGAACACCAGGCCCGGGTCACTGGCCGAATCGGCAAGGTTGTCGACGTGACCAGTGGACAGGTCATCTACGGCCAGCACGTGGTGGCCCTCGCGTAGTAGCCGGTCCACCAGTGTTGAGCCGATGAAGCCGGCAGCTCCGGTTGTCACGACGCGCACGAAGCACCCTCCACCCGTTGTGCAGTCGGTTTCTGCAACCGCACGGTTGCCGTCGACCTCGGTGAGGAGGACGGATCCCTCGGGGTGAGGTGGGATCTCCCAGGTCAGGTCATCAACATTAGCAACGTACAGTGCTATACACGGCTAATTCGCTACGAAGGCTCCTTGAGCGTTCACTGCGGGAGGAAGGCTCTCGAGCGGCGCGGTAGGGGCGCCTAGGTGGTGGGTTGCCGCACGATGAGCACCGAGCAGGGGGCGTGCCGGCTGACCCGCTCGGTCACCGTGCCCAGGAACGTGCCCCAGATCGCGGAGTGGCCGCTGTGGCCAAGCACGATCAGGTCGGCGCCGGTGTCTTTGGCCACCCGGACCAGTTCCTGGGCCGGGTGCCCGGTGACCACCTTCGTGGTCACGGTAACGCCGTGTTCGTCGGCCTCGGCTTGGATCTCGTTGGCCAGCCGGCGGGCGTCGGCCTCCTCCACCAGGCGTTCCTCGTCCACCTCGCCGACGCATTGGTGATCGGGTTGACGCCACCGCGATCTCCCGGCTTCACTGGACGGGTACGGCGATGGACCCCGCCCGGACCGGTCCCGAACCCGGTCCGAACCGCCCCTCCGGGCTGATGGCTCCTGGCCTGCCAGGTTCGCCTGACTGCCCAAGGAGGTGCTTGTGGGAAGCACCCTGACGGTGGCCGCCGTGCTGGCTGTCACCGCCCTGCTCGCCGCGATGTTCTCCGTCGAACTCGGCCTGTCGGTGGCGGTCATCGAGATCGTCGCCGGCATAGTGGTCGGCAACACCCTGCATCTGTCCACACCCGACTGGCTGGTGTTCCTGGCCGGCTTCGGCTCGGTCGTGCTCACCTTCCTGGCCGGCGCCGAGGTCGACCCCACGGCGTTACGGCAGAGCTGGAAGGCCAGCACCCTGATCGGCACCTTGTCGTTCGCGGCGCCGTTCGTCGCGGCGATGCTGGCCTGCCGCTACCTGGCCGGCTGGGACTGGCCGGCCGCGCAGATCGGCGGCATCGCGCTGTCCACCACGTCCCTGGCCGTGGTCTACGCCGTCCTCGTCGAGTCCGGCCTCAACGCCACCCGCATCGGGCAGCTGATCATGTCGTCGACGTTCATCACCGACCTGGCCACCGTCCTGGCGCTGTCGGTGCTGTTCGTGCGGCCCACCTGGTGGCTGGTGCCGTTCGTCGCCGCCTCCGTCGCGCTGATTGTCGTCATGCCACGCCTTGAGCGCTGGTTCTTCGGCCGGTACGGCTCCCGCGTCATCGAACCAGAAATCAAAGGCGCATTCGCCGCGCTGCTCGTCCTCATGTGGCTCGGCGACAAGGCCGCCAGCCACGCCGTGCTGCCCGCCTTCCTGCTCGGCCTGGCCGTGTCCCGCACCTTCGAGCGGCACCGGATCACCCAACAACGTTTCCGGGTGGTGGCGTTCGCGCTGCTGACCCCGTTCTTCTTCCTCAAGTCCGGCATGACCGTGTCGATCCCGCTCGTGTGGGCCAACCTCGCCCTGCTCGGGCTGCTCCTCGCGGTCAAGCTGGCCGCCAAGGGGGTCGCCGTGTACCCACTCGCCCGCCGGTACGCCAAACCACACGCCGCGTTCACCACCCTGCTGATGTCCACCGGGCTGACCTTCGGCACGATCTCGGCCACCTACGGCTACAGCGCCGGCATCGTCGACCGGGCCCAGTTCTCCGTCCTGGTCTGCGTCGTCGTACTCACCGCCGTGGTGCCCACCGCGGTCGCCCAGCGGTTCTTCGCCCCACATCCCACTGCTACCGCAGCCGACCAGGTCCGCCAGCCCGACCACACCCAAGAGCCACCGCACCGAGGCCCCGACTGACCAGCGGCGCATGGCGCGGACGTTGGTCCTCGGCCGTTGGCGCCCGCCATCGACCCAACCGACGGCTCCCGGTTGCCCGGCCTTTCCGCGCCGAAGTTCACCGGCCGCGGACAGCTGTTTCTCAGACTGCCGGAGCAGAGTGGGTACGGTGACCGCCGTCCAGACTGCGCCGCACGGGTCGATCCGTACCCGGCCCCAGTGGTGCCTCGATGTCGTCGGTGCGGGCGCCGCTTTCAGCATGCTCTTCGTCGTGGCGCTGTGGGTGCGCGGCCGGGGCCTGCAGGATCTGGGCGGCTGGTGGACCGGCCTGACGTCGATGGGTCGGTTGACCGGAATGGTCTCAGCCGATCTGCTGCTGATCCAGGTCCTGCTGATGGCCCGGGTGCCGTGGATCGAGCGGGCCTACGGCCAGGACCGGCTCGCCCGGTGGCACCGACTGGTCGGGCTCACCTCCTTCCACCTCATGCTCGCCCATGTCGTGCTCATCACTGTCGGGTACGCGGGGACCGCGCATGCATCGGTGCTGGACGAGCTCTGGAAGCTGGTCACCGAGTACCCCGGAGTGCTGCTCGCTGCCGCCGGCACAGCGGCCCTGATCATGGTGGTGGTCACCTCGGTGCGCGCCGCGCGGCGCCGGCTGCGCTACGAGTCCTGGCACTTGTTGCACCTGTACGGCTATCTCGGTGTGGGACTTGCGCTCCCCCACGAGCTGTGGACCGGCACCGACTTCGTCGATTCGCCGGCGGCGACTGCGTTCTGGTGGGCGGCCTGGGCGGCCGTCGCCGGGGCGGTGGTGGTGTTCCGGCTCGGCCTACCGGCGTGGCGCACCGTGCGCCATCGGTTGGAGGTGGCCGCGGTGGTGCCGGAGGCGCCCGGCGTGCACTCGGTCTACCTGCGCGGCCGCCGGTTGCACCGGCTCCCGGTCCGGGCCGGGCAGTTCTTCCGCTGGCGGTTCCTGGCCGGACCGGGGTGGAGCCGGGCACACCCGTACTCGCTGTCCGCCGCACCGCGGCCCGACCTGTTGCGCATCACGGTCAAGGACGTGGGTGACGACAGCTCCGCGGTCGCCCGGCTCCGGCCGGGCACCCGGGTACTCGTGGAAGGCCCGTACGGTCAGCTCACCGGCGAGCGGCGGGCTGCCCGGCGATTCACTCTGATCGCCGCCGGTATCGGCCTGGCACCACTGCTCGCGTTGCTGCAGGAGCTGCCGTACCGGCCCGGCGATGCGGTACTGCTGTACCGGGCTCGGGCCGAGGTGGATTTGGTGTTGCGGGCCGAGGTGGAGGCGTTGGCCGCGGCCCGGGGCGTCCTGGTTGTCTACTTACTGGGTCCGCGCGGACATACCGGGTCCTGGCTCCCGGCCGGATGGCGTGACGACGTGACCGGGCTGCGGCACCTAGTCCCGGACATC
>JAEHDK010000527.1 GCA_016880465.1 Micromonosporaceae bacterium | reverse complement strand
GGGCCGGTCCTGGACGAGCTGGCCCGCCGGCTCGCGCTCGGCGTCGCGGCGGTCTGCGTCGTGCTCGACCCCGGCCTCGTCGTGCTCGCCGGCGACGTCGGGAAGGCGGGCGGCAACCCGCTCGCGGAGCGGGTCCAGCACGAGGTCGCCGCGATCGCCCCGGTCTCCCCGCGGGTCGTGGTGTCCGAGGTGGACGCCGAGCCGGTCCTGCAGGGCGCACTGCTCACCGCGCTGGACTCCGTACGCGACGAGGTCTTCGGCTCGACCGTGGGTTAGCTCATGTCCCGGCGCCGGAAGCTGACGAACGCAGCGCCGGCTATGAGTGCCAGCAGGACCGCGAAGACGCCGGCGGCGTGCCAGAGCGTGAGTTGATACGGCGCGCAGCCGTCCAGCGCACACAGGTCGTACACCGTGATGCGCTTGGCGAGCCAGGCCCCGACGTAGTTGGAGAACATCAGCGTCTCGGCCCGCGGCCAGCGGATCACGTTCAGGACGATCCGCGCACCGATCTCCCAGAGCACGAGGTAAGCGGCGAACACGCCGAGCGCCGCGGCGGTGTGCCGGCCCAGCGTCGCGAGACAGAAACCCAGCGTCGTGAACACCAGGGCGAGCAACCATGCGCGCAGGCACAGCAGGCCCAGCTGGGTCCAGAACTGCGCGTCCAGGTTCCCCGGCAGGCCGGCCGCCTCGGCCAGGAGCCAGAAGCCGCCGACGTACGCGACGATGCTCGCGACCGAGATCGCGCCGACCGTACCGAGCAGGGTCCCCAGCTTCGTGCCGAGGACCACCTCGCGCCGGGGCCGCCAGAGCAGCAGGTTCGTCATGCCGCCCGAGGTGAGCTCGGCGCCCACGTAGGACGCACCGACCAGCAGGCCGAACAGGGCGAGGAACGCGGCCAGGAAATAGACGAGGTCTCCGGCCGACTCGCCGAACACGAACACGCCGTCGAGGAAGTCCTCCAGGCGTACCCGGTTCGGATCGAGGGACCGGCAGTCCTCGGCGAACCGCGCGTTCCCGGTCCGTAGCGCCTCCGCCCGGCGCTCCTCGCACTGGACGATCGCGGTGCGCAGATACTCCCGCTGCAGATCGGCCGCCTGCTCGGCAGCGACCAGCTCGGCCCGGGTCGGCGTGTGGGTGCTCGCGACGGTGGTCGCGAACGTGATGCCGAACGCGGCCAGCATGAGGACGAACACCACCTGGGTGAACCGGCGGGCGAGCAGCCGGTGCAGTTCGGCGCGGACCAGGTTGACCGTTGGCCTGTTCACGGCGTCACCTCCGGTTCGGCGGCCGTCACGGTCAGCTCGTTCTCGTCGGCGTCGGGCCGCCGCGGCGCGGGCGGCAGGACCGAGTCGTCGACCTGGTGGCGCTTGCCGGGCTCCGGTACGGTACCGGTCAGTTGCAGGAAGACGCTCTCCAGGTCGGGCGTGAGCGGCGTCAGCTCGGCGACCCAGAGCTGATGCGCGGCCAGCGTCTCGGTGATCCACGCCGGATCGGCCAGGTCACCCACGACGAAATGGTCGTCGTGGACGGTGACCGGAAGGCCCGACTCCGCGATGATGCCCGCCGCCCGTACATGGTCGAACACCCGGACCCGGAACTCACCCTTGTCGAACCGGCTCAGCACGTCGGCGACCGGGCCGGCGACCACCCGCCGGCCGCGCGAGATGATCGTGACCGCGTCGCAGATCAGCTCGATCTCGGCGAGGATGTGGCTCGACACGAGTACGGTCACGCCCGAATCGGCCAGCCCGCGCATCAGGTCGCGCATCTCCCGGATGCCGGCCGGGTCCAGCCCGTTGGCCGGTTCGTCGAGGATCAGCAGCTCCGGCGCCTTCAGCAGGGCCGAGGCCACGGCCAGGCGCTGCTTCATGCCCAGCGAGTACGCCTTGACCCGGTCGTCGGCCCGGTCCCGCAGGCCGACCTGCTCGAGCACCTCGTCGACCCGGGCGTCGGGGAGCCCACCCGTGGTGGCCAGGAGCCGGAGGGTACGCCGGCCGGAGAAGTTCGCGAAGAACTGCGGGCTCTCCACGATCGCGCCGACCCGGTCGATCATCTGGGGTAGTGCGGTGGGCACCTCGCGGCCGAACAGGACCAGCTGACCGGCGTCCGGGCGGACGAGACCGAGCAGCGTACGCAGTGTCGTGGTCTTGCCCGAGCCGTTGGGACCGAGGAAGCCGTGCACCTCGCCGGCCTCGACAGCCATGTCGAAACCGTCGAGCGCGAGCCGTACGCCGCGCCGCATGCTCCGGTATGTCTTGCGGAGTCCGGAGATCTCGATGACTGCCGCCACGGCGACTCACCGTACTGGTCTTTGCCCCCGTACGGTGCCCCCGCGCCGGGTGACCAGAGCCGGCGTTCGGCGGATGCGTGATTGGATGGGGCGCGTGCCGATCGATCCAGACCTCGTCATCGCCGTGGCCGCCGCGACCGTACGCCGGGGACAGGCGTACCTGCTGCGGGACATCGACTGGCGGGTGGAGCTGGACGAACGGTGGGTAGTCCTCGGCCCGAACGGCGCCGGCAAGACCACGCTGCTGAACCTGGCCGCCGGCCGGCTGCACCCGACGTCCGGCGTCGTCCACGTACTGGGTGAGCGGCTCGGCCGTACCGACGTGAGCGAGCTGCGTACCCGGATCGGCCTGTCGACGATCGCCCTCGCCGACCGGATCCCGGCCGACGAGACCGTGCACGACGTGGTGGTGACGGCCGCCTGGGCGGTGGTCGGCCGGTCGTACGCGGCAGGCAACCGGCAGCGGTACGACGAGGTCGACGAGGTGCGCGCCCGGGGCCTGCTCGACGCGCTGGGCGTGGCGCAGGTGGCCCAGCGGCGGTACGGCACGCTGTCCGAAGGCGAGCGCAAGCGGGTGCAGCTGGCTCGGGCGTTGATGACCGATCCGGAGCTGCTGCTGCTCGACGAGCCGGCAGCCGGGCTCGACCTGGGCGGCCGCGAGGACCTCATCCAGCGGCTCGCCGAGCTGGCCTTCGACGCCGACGCCCCGGCGCTCGTCCTCGTCACCCATCACGTGGAGGAGATACCGCCCGGGTTCACCCACGCGCTGCTGCTGCGCGAGGGCGGCGTGGTCGCCCAGGGTCTGATCATCGACACGATCACCGGCGAGAACCTGTCCAAGACGTTCGGCATCCCGCTGCGGCTGACCTACGCCGCCGGCCGGTTCACCGCCCGTGCGGTCTGAGGTGGCCGCCCGCATCGCCGTCGTCGGCAGCGTGAACATGGACCTCGTCGTCACCGCGCCGAGGCTGCCCCGGCCGGGCGAGACCGTGCTGGGCCGCGGCTTCGCGACCGTACCCGGCGGCAAGGGCGGGAACCAGGCGATCGCGGCGGCCCGGGCCGGGGCGCACTGCGCGTTCATCGGTACGGTCGGCGTGGACGCCTACGCCGACGCGCTGCGCGCCAGCCTGGTCGAGGCCGGTGTCGACGTGTCCCGGCTGCGCGCGGTGCCCGGCCCGTCCGGCGTCGCGCTGGTCGCCGTCGACGACGCCGGCGAGAACCAGGTCGTCGTCGCGCCGGGCGCGAACGCCGGGCTGACCTTGGGCGCCGAGGACCGCGCGGTGATCGCGGGTGCCGACGTGCTGCTGTGCCAGCTGGAGATTCCACTGTCGACGGTCGCGCATGCGGCGGCGGCGGCCCGGGCCACGGGCACCACGGTCGTGCTCAACGCCGCGCCGGCCCGGGCGCTGGCTCCGGAGCTGCTCGCCGCGGTGGACGTGCTCGTCGTCAACCAGCTCGAGGCGAGCACGGTGACCGGCATCGAGGGGTCGCCGGCAGAGCTCCTCGACGCGCTGCTCGCCGGCGTACCGCGGGCGGTGCTCACCTGGGGCGGCGACGGCGTGGCGTACGGCGACCGCGCCGGCGTACGGGTCGAGGTACCCGCGCCGCCGATCGACGCCCTGGACACGACCGCCGCGGGTGACGCGTTCACCGGTGCGTTCGCGGTAGCGCTGGCCGAGCGCCGGCCGATCGC
>JAEHDK010000526.1 GCA_016880465.1 Micromonosporaceae bacterium | reverse complement strand
CATGTTCGCCAGCTACGCCCACCGCGGAGACAGGTTCGCCGCGGCGGTCCGGGCGCTGGCGTCGTGACCGAGCGCGGCGAGGCAGTGACGTGACGCCGCCGGTTCAAGCCGGCGCCGACCGCCGGCCGCACCCGACACCCCCGCGCGACCCGGCCGGCGGGCTGGCGCTGCTGCGCGGCGTGCTGGACCGGCCGCTCGCGTCCTACTACCTGCTGCTGTCCAGCTGCGGCCTGCTGCTCGTGATCGGCCTCGCGATGGTGTTCTCGGCCACCAGCGTGCGGGCCTACCGGGAGTACGGCAACGCGTACATGTTCGTCACCAAGCAGGCCACGTACGCCGTCGTCGGGCTGCTCGTGTTCTGGATCTGCCAGCGGCTGCCGGCGCGCACCTACCGGTCGCTCGGCAAGCCGCTGCTGATCGTCTCGATCGTGCTGCTCGTGGTGCTCGACGTGCTGGCGCTGCTGCAGTCGACCAGGGTCATCAGCGGCGCGACGCTCGGCCCGTTCACCGCCGACGACCTGTGGCTGCACGTGGGTCCGATCCAGGCGCAGCCGTCCGAGCTGGCGAAGTTCGCGTTGGTCCTGTGGGGCGCCGACGTACTCGTCCGCAAGGGTCCAGCGATCGGCTGGTGGCGCGAGCTGCTGTACCCGCTGTTCGCCGTCGTCGCGGTGCTGTTCACGCTCGTCGGGTACAACGACCTCGGCACCATGTTGTGCCTGCTGGTCCTGTTCGTCGGTCTGCTGTGGGCGGCCGGGGTCCGGCTGCGGGTGTTCGCCGGCCTGTCGGTGGCGGCGCTGCTCGGCGTGGCGCTGCTCGTGCAGGCGCAGGGCGACTACCGGTGGGGCCGGCTGACCGCGTTCGTCGACCCGGGTGGCTGCGACAGGCAGTTCGGCTGCTACCAGGTGCAGCAAGGCTTCTACGCGATCGCGCGGGGCGGCTGGTTCGGCGCCGGGCTCGGCAACGGCAGCCTCAAGTGGGGCTGGCTGCCCAACGAGCACAACGACTTCATCTTCGCGGTGATCGCCGAGGAGCTCGGTGTCGTGGGCTGCTTCGTGGTGCTCGCACTGTTCGCGGTGCTCACGTACACCGGGCTGCGGATCGCCCGGCGCATCGACGACCCGTTCCGCCGGCTCGCGGCCACCGCGGTGACCGCGTGGCTCGTGGGCCAGGCCACGATCAACATCGGCGGCGTCGTCGGGCTCCTGCCCATCACCGGCCTGCCGTTGCCGTTCATCTCGGACGGCGGGAGCGCCCTGGTCGTCACGTTCGCCGCGGCCGGCATGCTGGCCTCGTTCGCGCGCGCCGAGCCGGACGCCACCCGGGCGCTGCACGCGCGGCCGCCGGCCCGCTGGGTGCGGCTACTCTGGGCTCCGCTGCCACCGCTGCCCACGCGGCGGAGAGGGGGGCCGGAGCGGTGAGATCGATCGTCTTGGCCGGCGGCGGGACCGGTGGGCACATCTACCCGCTGCTGGCATTCGCGGACTGCCTGCGCCGGCACGATGCCGAGCTGCGCATCACCTGCCTGGGTACGCCGCGGGGGCTCGAATCCGAGATCATCCCGCCGCGCGGGTACGACCTGCGGCACATCCCGGCGTACCAGTTGCCCCGCGCGGTGAACCTGAACCTGCTGCGTACCCCCGATCGGATGTGGCGCTCGACCCGCGCCGCCCGCGCGGTGCTCGACGAGGTCGCCGCCGACGTGGTGGTCGGCTTCGGCGGGTACGTGTCGGTCCCCGCGTACCTGGCCGCCTGGCGCCGGCACACCCCGATCGTCATCCACGAGGTGAACGTGCCGATGGGCGTGGCCAACCGGCTCGGGTCGCGGTTCACCACGCACCTCGTCGCGGGCTTCCCGCACCAGCGCGAGCAGGTGCCGGCCCTGCGGGACGCGCCGGTGGTCGGCGTTCCGCTGCGCGCGTCGATCGCCACGCTCGACCGGGCCGCGCTGCGCGAGCAGGCCCGGGCCCGCTTCGGCCTGCGGCCGGACCTGCCGGTGCTGTTCGTCTTCGGCGCGTCGCAGGGCGCCCGGTCGATCAACCTCGCGATGGCCGCGGCCGCACCGGCGGTCTCCGCGGCCGGCGTACAGGTGCTGCACATCATCGGCGCGCGCAACGAGGAGGTGCCGATCCCGGCGGACCTGCCGGCGCCGTACGTGACGCGGAAGTTCCTCGCCGAGATGGAGCTCGGGTACGCGGCCGCCGACCTCGCGCTGTGCCGGGGCGGCGCGATGACCTGCGCCGAGACCGCCGCGGTCGGCATGCCAGCAATCTACGTACCGCTGCCGTACGGTAACGGGGAGCAGCGGCGCAACGCGTTGCCCGTGGTCGAGGCGGGCGGTGGGCTGCTCGTCGACGACGCCGAGCTGACGCCGGAGTGGATCACCAGCACGGTCGTGCCGCTCGCCCGCGATGCCGGCCGGCTCGCGTCGATGAGCGCAGCGGCCGCGGCCTACGGGCGACGCGACGGCGACGAGGCGCTGCGCCGCTACGTGCTGGCGACGCTGGGTACGCCCACGGTGACCGAGGAGGTGGATCCGACATGGCCGCGCTGAACCCCGCCGACCTGACGCCCGCGGGCGAACTCACCGTCGAGGAGCTGGGCACGGTGCACCTCATCGGCGTCGGTGGGGTCGGCATGAGCGGCCTGGCCCGCCTGCTGCTCACCCGGGGGATCCCGACGACCGGCAGCGAGCTGCGCGACTGGCCGGCGCTCGCCGGGCTGCGCGCGCTCGGCGGCACCATCCACATGCGACACGAACCGTCCAACCTGGACGGTGTGGACACCGTCGTGTACTCGAGCGCGATCCCGGCCGACCACCTGGAGCTGCTGGTCGCACGCGAACGCGGGCTGCGCGTGCTGCACCGTTCGGAGGCGCTGGCCGCGGCGATGACCGGTCGGCGCACGATCGCAATCGCCGGCAGCCACGGCAAGACGACCACCACCTCCCTGGTCACCACGATCCTGCAGCACGCCGGGCTGGACCCGTCGTTCGTGATCGGCGGGGAGATCTCCGAGGTCGGCTCGAACGCGCACCACGGCAGCGGCGAGCACTTCGTCGCCGAGGCGGACGAGAGCGACCGGTCGTTCCTGATCTACCGGCCGTACGTGTCGATCGTGACCAATGTGGACGCCGACCACCTCAACACGTACGGCTCGATCGAAGGGGTCGCCGCGGCGTTCGCCGAGTTCGCCCGGCTCACCGAACCGGACGGGTTCGTCGTCGCCTGCGCGGACAACCCCGGCACCCGTACGCTGGCCGCGCGGCTGCGGGCGGACGGGCGGACCGTCCACACGTACGGCGAGGCGGCGGACGCCGACCTGCGGATGACCGAGACCTCGTCGTCGGTCACCGGGGTGCGGTACCTCGCCGCGCTGGACGGCCAGCCGCTCGGTGAGGTGTCGCTGCCCATACCGGGCCGGCACCATGGGCTGAACAGCGCGGCGGCGGCGCTCACCGCGCTGCGGCTGGGGTTGCCGGTCGAGACGATCGTCGAGGCGTTGGCCTCGTTCCCCGGCGTCCGGCGCCGGTTCGAGCTGAAAGGCGTGGCGGACGGGGTGCGGGTCTACGACGAGTACGCCTACCACCCGACCTCGATGACGCCGGCCCTGCAGACGCTGCGCGAGGTGGCCGGTGACGGCCGGCTCGTCGTGGTCTTCCAGCCCTACCGGGTGTACCGCACCCGCGACCTGGAGGCGGAGATCGCCGTGGCCCTGGCGCTCGCCGACGAGGTGGTGGTCATGGAGGTCTTCGGCCCCGGGGAGGTGCGCGAACCGGGCCAGGGTGGCGTAGCGCTGACCGCGGCGATCGATCTGCCGGCCGCGCGGAAGGCGTTCGTACCGTCCTGGGACGACGTACCCGCGGACGTGGTCCGGCGGGCCCGGGAGGGCGACGTCGTGGTGACGATGGGTGCGCCACCGATCTCCCTGCTGGGCGATGAGTTGCTGGCGGCCCTGGCAGCCCGCCGGGCCGAGACCGAGGCGGCCGCGTACGTCGCCCGGCACGCCCGCCGCGACCCGCCCGAGGAGCCGGCGGGCGAACCGGCATCGGCCGCCACGGGGTGAAAACGATCGGCCAAGGCACGCGGTGCCGGCGCCGGGCTGCGCCGCCGGGCGAGCGAAGCGAGCCCGTGATTAGAGCGAGCCCATGAGCTCAGCGCGGCGGTGGCGGCTGGTACGTGCGCGGCGGGCGGCGGTCCCGGCGTCGGTCCGGCGGTTCAACCGGCGCACCCGGCAGTGGCGGCTGCGCGCTGCGGCACCGTGGATCGCGGCCGGCGCGGTGCTGGTCCTGGCCGGGCTCGTCGCGTACGTCGGCTACGCGACCGCGGTGTTCGGCGTACGGCGGTTCGAGGTGACCGGCACCCGGCTGCTGTCGCCGGCGCAGGTACAGGAGGCGGCCGCCGTACCGCGGGACACCCCGCTCGCGCGGGTCGACCTCGACGCGGTGCGCCGCCGGGTCGCCGCGCTCCCGGCCGTTGCCCGCGCCACGGTCGGCCGGCAGTGGCCGGACACCGTACGGATCGCGGTCGTCGAGCGGACCGCGGTGGCCGTCGTACCGCACGACTCGGCGTACCTGCTGCTGGACGGTACCGGCGTGGTGTTCCACGCGGTGGCGGCCCGGCCGCCCGAGCTGCCGCTGGTCCGGCTCGCCGCTCCCGGGCCGGACGAGCCGTCGACCCGCGCCGTGCTCACCGTGCTCGCGGCGCTCACCCCGCAGCTACGCGCGCAGCTGGTCGAGCTGGTGGCTGAGCGGCCGACCCGGATCCGGCTGTCGCTGGCGAACAAGCGCACGGTCATCTGGGGCGACGCCACCGACAGCGCATTGAAGGCACAGGTGGCGACGTCGTTGCTCGACAAGCCCGGTACGCAGATCGACGTGAGCGCGCCGGAGGTGGTCACCGTCCGGTAGTCGTCTGTCCACAGTGGAGAGCGTAGCCCCGGTGCGCCGCCTGGCCGGGCCGACACGGGCGGCGACACGCCGACGCGGTCCTTGGCTCGCCTGGTACATCCGCCTACGTTGCCGGTAGGGCATAGTTGACATAACTATAAGCCTCTAGTAAAGGGTGAGGGTTCGGCTGCAGAGGTCCCGCTGCCACGTCGGACTGCGCCACGCCGGCAGTGCGCACCGAGGCACTGGGCGCGCGGGGACGCCCGCGCGCGGGGGGACCAACCTCGAAGGGGAAGGCAGACCGATGACACCTCCGCACAACTACCTGGCGGTCATCAAGGTCGTCGGCATCGGTGGCGGCGGGGTGAACGCCGTCAACCGCATGATCGAGGTGGGCCTCAAGGGTGTCGAGTTCATCGCCATCAATACCGACGCACAGGCGCTGCTGATGAGCGACGCGGACGTCAAGCTGGACATCGGCCGGGAGCTGACCCGCGGCCTCGGCGCCGGAGCGGATCCGGATGTCGGGCGCAACGCCGCCGACGACCACCGGGACGAGATGGAGGAGGTGCTCAAGGGCGCGGACATGGTCTTCGTGACGTGCGGCGAGGGCGGCGGGACCGGTACGGGTGGCGCCCCGATCGTGGCCAACATCTCCCGCAAGCTCGGCGCGCTCACGATCGGCGTGGTGACGCGGCCGTTCTCCTTCGAGGGCAAGCGGCGCCAGGTACAGGCCGAGACCGGCATCGAGGAACTACGCCAGCAGTGCGACACGCTGATCGTCATCCCCAACGACCGGCTGCTCGCCCTCGGCGACCGCAGCATCAGCATGATGGACGCGTTCCGCCAGGCCGACCAGGTGCTGCTCTCGGGCGTACAGGGCATCACCGACCTGATCACCACACCCGGCCTGATCAACCTCGACTTCGCCGACGTGAAGAGCGTCATGAGCGGGGCCGGCAGCGCGCTCATGGGCATCGGCAGCGCGCGCGGCGACAACCGGGCCGTCGAGGCGGCCGAGCGCGCCATCTCCAGCCCGTTGCTGGAGCAGAGCATGGATGGCGCGCGGGGCGTCCTGCTGTCGATCGCGGGCGGGTCGGACCTCGGCCTCTTCGAGATCAACGATGCGGCGCAGCTCGTCACCGATGCGGCGCACGCCGACGCGAACATCATCTTCGGCGCGGTGATCGACGACGCGCTCGGCGACGAGGTCCGGGTCACCGTCATCGCGGCCGGGTTCGACGGCGGGACACCCGCGTACAAGCCCGCCGAACCGCCGCGCAAGTCGACCCAGCAGGCCGCCGCGGCGGCGACGGCCACCCCGCCCGCCCAGTCGTCCCGGCGGATGCTCTTCGACGACGTGGACGTGCCGGACTTTCTCAAGACCGGCTCGTGAGGAGCCGGCTCGGGACGGCGGTCGGCTCATGACGGCCGGCGGCCGGGAGCGCGAGCTCGCGGACGGACTGGCCCGGGTACGCGCGCGCATCGACGCCGCGTGTGCGGCCGCGGGCCGCGACCCCGCCGAGGTCACGCTCGTCGCCGTCACCAAGACCTATCCGGCCGCCGACGTCGTACGCCTGGCCCGGCTCGGGGTGGCGGACATCGGCGAGAACCGCGACAACGAGGCGGCCCCGAAGGCGGCCGAGGTCGCCGCCGCCGGGGTCGACGTACGGTGGCACTTCATCGGCCAGGTCCAGCGCAACAAGACCCGCTCGATCGTCCGGTACGCCGACCTGGTGCACTCGGTCGACAGCGAGCGGCTCGCCCAGGCCTTCGCCCAGGCGGTGCAGCGCCACCGCGGGCGGCCGCTCGACGTGCTCGTCCAGGTGAGCCTCGACGACGACCCGGCGCGCGGCGGCGCCCCGCTGGCCGCCGTACCGGCCCTCGCCGACGCGATCGCGGCGGCAGCCGGGCTGCGGCTTG
>JAEHDK010000525.1 GCA_016880465.1 Micromonosporaceae bacterium | reverse complement strand
GCCGCCGCACCCCCCGACTCGCGGATCCCGGGCCGGTACGGCTACAGGTACATCCCGGTCCGCTCGTCCTTGCCCTTGGTCGACGGCTTGTCGCCCTCGGCGAAGAAGCGCTTCCCGCCGAACTCGCCGTGCAGCCGGTCGTCCAGCTCGTCGGCGAGGCCGGTCATCACCTGGATCGCGAGCATCAGGTGGACGGTCTGGAAGTGCCGCCCGAAGACCGGTATCGACGCCCACACCGTCTCGTTCGCGCAGTACAGCCGCCCGATGGGCATCCGGTTGGTCAGCTCGGACAGCTTCGTGTAGAGCTGTTCGGTCGGCTCGATCTCGGTGAGGACCGGGGAGAACACGTCGACCAACGGCGGATCGGTGCGCACCCGGACGAACACCATCGCCGACCCGGCCCGGATGCCGATGTCGCCGTCCGAGTCGACCGGCAGCTCATCGGGCTCGGTCTTCAGCAGGCCCGCGACGACGACCTTCACCTTCTCGGTGAGGTCGAGCCCGTCGTCTTCCACACCGGCCCCGGCCCGCAGGCCACCGCCGACGACCAGGGCCACGTCCTCTTCGTCGGTCGGTACATCGGCGACCGGTTCGGCGCGGGCGGTACCGAGCGGGGCGACCAGGACCGGCTTGTCCTGGGCGTCGTGCGCGGCATAGACGATGAACGCCGGGTGCGGGGCGCCGTAGACGTCCCGCATCGTACGGGCGAGCACGGTCGCGAGCGCCGGCGCCGCATCCGTGTTCGTGAGGAGCCCGAAATGGTCGCCCGAGCCGGCGACCACCCCGGGCGGCGACCAGCCGAGCGCGATCAGGCCGGCGACCGACGCGCGGTTCATCCGGTACGCCGTTGGCAGGGCGGCGTTGCCCACCGCGTACGCCTCCAGCGCACCGGTCGGCCCGGCGAGCACGGTCGTCGCGTAGACCGCGTCGCCGATGCCCGACGCGGTGGGGTCGAGCGTGATGTCGAGCCGGGTGCCCTCCGCCAGGGTCGGCAGCAGGCTGGCCAGCGCACCCGCGAAGTCCCGCCACGCCTGGGTCACCTTGGCACCGAGGTCCGCCGTGGTCGGATCGTCCAGCAGCACCTGTTCGGGCTGCGCGCTCGGCTCATCCATCGGATCACCCTAGCCCGCTACTGTCGGGGCGGAGGTGGGGCGACGGCCAAAGGTGCACCACGGGACGATGTGGGCGACCGGGACCTCCGGGTCGGACGGCGTCGAGCGCCGCGCGCCCGGCTTCCGCGTCGTGGCCTACCCGTCCGCCCGCGGCTGCGCCGCGACCTACTTCCCGGGGGCCGACGTCCTCGTGCCGCTGGACTCCACCGCGGCCGGCTGCAACACACCGACCACCAAGTCGATCGTCGTACGGCTGGCACCGGCCGGCGGCGAGCCAGCTCCGACGCCCGCTACGGCCGGCGGGTAGCGTGGCCGCGCATGGGTAGCCGGCACCGCACCGAGCTCGTTCTGGCCTTTGCCGCCTTCGTGCTCATCGGGCTCGGCGCCGGCGCCAGCGGGGTACTGCTGCCGGCGCAGATCGCCGAGTACGGGCTGCCGAAGTCCGTCATCGGCCTGCTGTTCTTCGCGTTCTCGTTCGGGTACGTGGTGGCCGGGGCGGTGGCCGGCCCGCTCGTCCGCCGGCTCGGGGTACGCGGGTGCCTGGTGCTCGGTACGGGCGCCTTCTGCGCCGCCGCGCTCGCGTGTGGGGTACGCCCGGGGTACGGCGTACTGCTCCTGTTCGTCGTCGGGCAGGCGTTCGGGGCCGGCACGATCGACGCCTGCCTCAACGCGTACCTGTCCACGTGGCCGGGTAGCACCGCGAAGCTGAACATGCTGCACGCGTTCTACGGCGTCGGGGCGCTGGTCGGGCCGATCCTGGCCGCGGCCCTGCTCGACGCGGGCCGGTCGTGGGGCGCCGTGTACATCGTGTTCGCCGTGCTCGGCCTGCCCCTGGTGCTCAGCTTCGCGATGCGGTACCCGCGGGATCTGGACTCCGCCGGCGAGGCGACCGGCGGAGCCGGGCCGGTGGGGGTCGACCCCGGCG
>JAEHDK010000524.1 GCA_016880465.1 Micromonosporaceae bacterium | reverse complement strand
CGCGGGAGGGTGGTGTGCCGCTCGCGAAGCTCGCTCACGACCACCCTCCCCGGTGCTACTTGATGGTGTCGGTGATGGCCTTACCGGCCGCTTGCACCGTACTGGGTACGTCCGCGCCGCCCACGATCGCCGCCGACGCCTTGCCGAACGGGTCCCAGACCGCGCCCATCTCCGGGATGGCCGGCATGATCGCCCCGCCCTTGCCCGCATCCATGATCTTCGCGACGTCGGGGTCGCCGGCCTTGACCAGATCGAAGGCAGCGATCAGCGCCGGGGGCCGCGGCTCGGCATCGTAGAGCGCCTTGGCCAGTTCGGGCTTGGTCACGTAGTTGGTGACGAACTCCTGCGCGATCGCCTTGTTCTTGCCCTTGGCGGCGACGTAGAAGGCCTGTACGCCGACGAACGGCTGAGCCGCCTTGCCACCGGCGAAGCCCGGTATCGGGGTGATCTCGTACTTGAGGCCGGATTTCTTGACGTCCGCGAGCGACCACGGGCCGGTCACGATGAACGGCACCTTCTTCGAGGTGAACAGCGACAGGGCGTTCTCGTGGCCGATCGACCGCTTCAGCGCGCCGTCACCCTTCTCGCCCAGCGCGGCGATCTTCTGGAACGCCGTGATCGACTCCGGCTTGCCGACGCCGACGTCCTTCGCGTCGTAGTCGCCGTTGGCCTTCGTACCGAACAGGTAGCCGCCACCCGATGTGTAGAACGGGTACATGTGGTACGCGTCGCCGGTCTGCCCGATCGGCAGCGAGAGGATCTCGGTCGTCTGGCCGGTCGCCTTGAGCTGCTTGCCGGCCGCGACGAGCTCCTCGACCGTCCTCGGCGCCTGCGGCACCAGGTCGGTGTTGCGGAACAGGACCAGATTCTCGATCGCGTACGGCAGGCCGTACACCTGCCCGTTGTAGGTGACCCCCTTGATGGCGATGTCCTGGAACTTGGCCTTCTGGTCGGCGGAGAGCTGCACCGGGTCGATCGAGCCGTTCTGGACCAGGTCGCCGATCCAGTCATGCGCACCGATCATGATGTCCGGCGGGTTGCCCGACTGCGATGCCGTGACGAACTTGGGGTGCAGGTCCTGGGAGACCGCCTGGATGTCGATCGTGACACCCAATTCCTGGCCGAACTTGGTCGCGAGGGGCTTGAGAGCCGCGGCCCGCTTGTCGTCGGCCCAGATCACGAGCGTGCCGCCGGCTGCCTTCGTGCTCTGGGCGGCGGGCTTCTTGTCGCCGCCACAGCCGGCGCCGAGCAGCGCCAGCGCCAGCGCGGCGACCACACCCGCGGTACGGATGCGCATCGGATCTCCTGTCGATCAAGGTCGCACCGCCCAGTGGCGCGCGACGGGCGAGATTAATGGAAGTAGGTGGCACAGGTCAGGTCATGTTGCCGGGACGTTAGCAAGTCATTTCACGGAATGGAAGGGCTTGCACTGCCTATGGCAAGATCTTGCGGATCGGCTACAGTGCCGGCATGCGCGCACGACTCTCCGACATCGCCCGTCAGGCAGAGGTCAGCGAGGCTACCGTCTCCCGGGTCCTCAACGACCGGCCGGGCGTTTCCGTGGAGACGCGGCAGGCGGTCCTCATCGCGCTCGACGTCCTGGGGTACGAGCGGCCGGCGCGGCTGCGAAAGCGCAGCGCCGGTCTGGTCGGGCTGGTCGTGCCGGAGCTGGACAACCCGATCTTCCCGGCGTTCGCACAGATCATCGAGTCCGCGCTGGCCCAGCAGGGGTACACCCCGGTCCTGTGTACGCAGACGCCGGGCGGGGTGCCCGAGGACGAGTACGTCGAGATGCTGCTCGACCGCCAGGTCTCCGGCATCGTGTTCGTGTCCGGCCTGCACGCCGACACCACCACCGACCCCGAGCGCTATCGCCGGCTGGTGGACCGGCCGCTCCCGATCGTGCTCGTCAACGGGTACCGCGACGGCATCGCGGCGCCGTTCGTCTCGTGCGACGACCGGCTCGCCGGCGAGCTCGCCGTCTCGCACCTCGTCGCGCTCGGCCACCGGCGGATCGGGCTGATCTCCGGGCCGGAGCGGTACGTGCCGGTCCAGCGCAAGGTCGCCGGGTTCCGGGCCACGATGACCCGGCTTCTCGGTAGCTCGGCCAGCGAGCTCGACGAGCTGGTCTCGCTCTCGCTGTTCGGGGTCGAGGGCGGGCAGGCGGCGGCGGCCCGCCTGCTCGACCGCGGGGTCACCGGCATCGCGTGCGGCTCGGACCTGATGGCGCTCGGCGCGATCCGGGCAGCCCGGCAGCGCGGCCTGTCGGTACCGGGCGACGTGTCCGTGGTCGGGTACGACGACTCTCCGCTGATCGCGTTCACCGATCCACCGCTGACCACGGTCCAGCAGCCGGTGCTCCCGATGGCCGTCGCGGCGGCGCGCGCGCTGGTCGACGAGATCCGCGGGCAGGGCGCCCCCCACTCCGAGTACGTGTTCGCACCTGACCTGGTCGTCCGGTCGTCGACGGCGGTCGCCGCCCGCGCGGTCGCGGCCGTCTAGTGCTGCCTCATCTCGGCAAGGCGCTGCTTGACTCTTGCAGACTTTGCGGGCCATCCTTCATCCCGTGCGACGACGGTTCCCCCGGACAGCGATCGGCGCGCTCCTCGTCGTACCCCTGCTGATTGTGTTGACCTTCGGGCCGCCCGCGGCGACTCCGCCCGCACCGCGCCGGGACGTCGTCGTGCACCTGTTCGGTTGGCCGTGGGCGGCGATCGGCCGGGAGTGTACCGAGCAGTTGGGGCCGGCCGGCTACGGCGCGGTGCAGGTGGTGCCCCCGCAGGAGCACGCCGTGCTGCCGGGCGACCCGTGGTGGCAGCGGTACCAGCCGGTCAGCTACCGGATCGACGACCGGACCGGGTTCGCCGCCATGGTCGCCGCCTGCCACGCGGCGGGCGTCCGGGTCTACGCGGACGCGGTGCTGAACCACATGACCGCTCAACCCGCCGGCGTCGGCTCGGCCGGTACGGCGTTCCGGCGCGACGAGTACCCGGGCGTCTACGCCCCGGCGGACTTCCACCACTGCGACGCGGTGCGGGCCGGCGGGCCGGCCGGCAACGACGGGATCCTCGACTGGACCAGCCGGTTCGAGGTGCAGAACTGCGCGCTGCTCGGCCTGTCCGACCTCGCCACCGAGACCGCACCGGTGCGCGACCGGCTCGCCGGGTACCTCAACGACCTGATCTCGCTCGGCGTCGACGGGTTCCGCATCGACGCGGCCAAGCACATCCCGGCCGATGACCTGGCCGCGATCCTCGGCCGGTTGGACCGGCCGGCGTACGTCTACCAGGAGGTGCTGTACGCGCCGGGTCAACCGGTGCGGCCGGCCGAGTACCGGGCGACCGGCACGCTGGTCGAGGCGCGCTACGGCCCGGAGCTCAGCCGCATCATGCGGTCGGGATCGCTCCAGCTCCTCGCGGACCTCGGCCGACCGCTGGGCATCGAGGGCGTCGATCTCGAGCCGCCGGCCACCGCGATGACCTATGTGGACAGCCACGACAGCCAGCGGGACGGCAGTACACTGTCCTATCGCGACGGTGCCACCTACCTGCTGGCGGTGGCGTTCCTGCTGGCTCATCCGTACGGCACCCCGATGGTGCTGTCCGGCTATGCGTTCGACACGTTCGACGACGGGCCGCCGGCCGAGGTGCGCTGTGCACCCGATGCGTTCGGATGCGAGCATCGGGTGGTGGCTGGACTGGTGGGCTTGCACAACGCTGTGGCCGGTACCCCGGTCGTACGCTGGTGGGCCACCGACGACCAGGTCGGGTTCGGCCGCGGCACGCTGGGCTACGTGGTGCTCAACCGCGCGGCGCAGCCGTTCACCCGTACCGTGGCGACCGGCCTGCCGGCCGGTACCTACTGCGACGTCGTGCACGGTGGCCCGCGCGGCGGCCGCTGCACCGGTGCCACCGTACGGGTGGACGGCGCCGGCTGGGCTACCGTGACGGTTCCCGCCCAGGATGCGCTCGCCATCGACCACCTCGCTCGCGCGTGACTGGAGGATCCACAGTGGACAAGGCACCATGGTGGCGGGCAGCAGCCATCTACCAGGTCTATCCGCGCAGCTTCGCCGACAGCGACGGCAACGGGATGGGTGACCTCGCCGGGATCCGGGGCCGGCTGCCCTACCTGCGGGACCTCGGCGTGGACGCGATGTGGCTCAGCCCATTCTTCCGGTCCCCGATGATCGACGGCGGGTACGACGTCGCCGACTACTGCGACGTCGACCCGATGTTCGGCACGCTCGCCGACTTCGACGCCCTGGTGCACGACGCGCATGCGCACGGCCTACGGGTGATCATCGATATCGTGCCGAACCACACGTCGCGCGAACACCCCTGGTTCGCCGAGGCGCTCGGGGCACCGCCGGGCAGCGCGGCCCGCGACCGGTACGTGTTCCGGCCGGGGCGGGACGGCGGGCCGCCCAACGACTGGGGCTCGGTGTTCGGCGGTCCGGCCTGGACCCAGGTCCACGATGGACAGTGGTACCTGCACCTGTTCGACCCCAGCCAGCCCGACCTCAACTGGGAGAGCTTCCAGGTGCAGGCCGAGTTCGTCCGGATCCTGCGGTTCTGGCTCGACCGCGGCGTCGACGGCTTCCGGATCGACGTGGCGCACGGGCTGGTCAAGGCGCCCGGCCTGCCCGACCTGCTGCGGCACCGCACCGGGCTGCTCGACACCGCGGCCACCCCGTACTTCGACCAGGACGGCGTACACGAGATCTACCGCGAGTGGCGCAAGGTGCTCGACAGCTACCCGGGCGACCGGATGGCCGTCGCCGAGGCGTGGGTCGATACGCCCGAGCGGACCGCCCGGTACGTCCGCGAGGACGAGCTGCACCAGGCCTTCAACTTCGAGTACCTGACGGCACCGCTGGACGCGACGGCGCTGCGGCACGTCATCGACGGGTCGCTCGGGGCCGTCTCGGCGGTCGGGGCGTCGGCCACCTGGGTCCTGGGCAACCACGACACGACCCGGCCGGTCACCCGGCTCGGCGGCCTGGGTCGGGCCCGCGCGGCCGCGCTGCTGATGCTCGCGCTGCCCGGCTCGGCCTACCTGTACCAGGGCGAGGAGCTCGGCCTGCCCGAGGTCACCGACCTGCCCGAGGAGGCGCTGCAGGACCCGGTGTGGGAACGGTCGGGGCACACGTTCCGGGGCCGCGACGGCTGCCGGGTACCGCTGCCGTGGGACGGCGACCCGCCGTCGTACGGGTTCAGCCCACCCGGCGCGGCGCCCTCCTGGCTCCCGCAGCCGGCCGGCTGGGGCGGGTACGCGGTGTCCGTACAGACCGGAGACCCGCAGTCCACAGCGGAGCTGTATCGTGCCGCGCTGCGGATCCGCCGGGAGCGGCTGCTGGACGCGCCGTTCCGCTGGCTAGCCTCGCCGGCCGACGACGTACTGATCTTCGCCCGCGACCCGGGGTTCGTCTGCACGGTCAACCTCAGCAGCGAGCCGATCGCCCTGACCGGGTACGGCGACCTGATCTGCGCCAGCGGCCCGGTCGCCGGCTCGGTGCTGCCGGCCGGCGCCGCGGCCTGGTGGTCCAGCTGCCGGTCGCGGCGCGGGGTGGCCGGCGGGCTCAGCGGGCGCCGGCACTGGCCAGTCGGGCGGCGATCCGGGCCAATCCGGCCCGGACCTCCTCGACGGTCGGCTCAACGTGTTCGTGGTCGGGCTCGGCCAGCTCGGTGAGCCCGGCCAACTCGAGATCCGCGGCCGCCTCGTCCGGGACCGTACGCGCCTCCTGATCGGCCACGGCCAGCTTGGCCGCCGCGATCTCCCCGCGGATCTCGTCGGCCGACAGGTGCGGCAGAAGCGGCTCGACGACCGCCATCAACTCCTCATCGGCCACGACGGCCTCGGCCAGCGCGAGCGCGTGCGGGCGCTCGTACGGCCCGCAGACGACCGGCTCCCACTCGTCCTCGTCGGTCAGCGGTCCGAATGTGATGATCCACGGCATCGCCCGCACCGGCGAGTCGGCGGACAGGTCTAAGGTCACTAATGCCCCCATTCGCCCTACTATCCTCCCTACGCACCTCGGCCGGGCGTCGAACGGGCTATTCGGTGTCCGTTGTGGACAGCGCGGTGGACCGCTCGCGGGCGCGCCAGAAATGGTCGAACGCCGGCCAGCGGCGGGCCCACGACGGACCGCTTCACGGGGTACTCAGGCGAAAGTCCCGGCGGGCCTGCCAGCGCCCCTCGGCGCCGTGCTCGAAGAGCGTGAACCCGGCCACCTGGTACCGCGCCTCGAAGGCCGCGAGGTCGTCGTAGACCGCGTCCAGCGCCGCGGTCGGTACGTCGTGGGCGACCGTGACGTGCGGGTGGTACGGGAAGCGCAGCTCCCGTACCAGCGCGGGTATCGAGCGCACGTCGCGCGCCAGCCGCTCGCACTCGCTGATCCCCGCCGACACGGCGACGAACACGACCTCGGTCAGCGGCCGGAACGTACCGGTACCTCGCAGGTGCACCTGGAACGGCTGGTGCTCGGCGGCCACGACGGCAAGCGCCCACTCGATCTCGTCCAGCCGGGCGCCGTCCACCTCGGTCGGGCCGAGCAGGGTCAGGTGCGCCGGTACGTACCGGGCCACCGGATCGCCGGCTGCGGCCCGGCGGCGGGTCAGCTGGCTGCCCCAGGGTTCCGGGATGTCGACCGCGACCCCGACGAGCACGGAGTCAGCCCGCCCGGCCGGTGGCCGGCGTCCCACCGGGCGCCGGCGCCGGTGCCAGGCTGGGCCCATCGTTCCTGGCCGGCGCCAGGAACCCGATCCGGTCGTACGCGGCCGCGAGCGTCGGCGCCGCCACCGCGCGCGCCTTCTCCGCACCGATCGTCAGGAGCTTGTCGAGCTGGGCCGGGTCGTCGAGGTAGGCGCGGGTACGTTGCTGGATCGGCCGCAGGAACTCGGCCACCACCTCGGCAAGATCTTTTTTGAGGTCACCGTAGCCCGCGCCGGCGTACGCGTCGACCAGTTCCTCCACCGGCCGGCCGGTGAGCGCCGAGTAGATCGTCAGCAGGTTCGACACGCCGGGCTTGGCGGTCGGGTCGTACACGATGTCCCGGCCGGTGTCGGTCACCGCGGACCGGATCTTCTTCGCCGCCCGGGCCGGATCCTCCAGCAACTCGACCAGACCGTTCGGCGTCGAGGCCGACTTCGACATCTTCGCCGTCGGATCCTGCAGGTCGGTGATCTTTGCGGTGCCGCGGACGATGTACGGCTCGGGTACCCGGAACGTCGGGCCGAACTGGGTGTTGAACCGCTGCGCGAGGTCCCGGGTCAACTCGAGGTGCTGCCGCTGGTCCTCGCCGACCGGTACCGCGTCCGCCTGGTAGAGCAGGATGTCGGCGGCCTGCAGGATCGGGTACGTGAACAGGCCGACCGAGGACCGCTCCGCGCCCTGCCTGGCCGACTTGTCCTTGAACTGCGTCATCCGGGCCGCCTCGCCGAACCCGGTGATGCAGCCCATCACCCAGGCGAGCTGGGCGTGCTCGGACAGCTGGGACTGGACGAACAGCGTGCTCCGCTCGGGGTCGATGCCGACCGCGAACAGCTGCGCCGCGCTGGCCCGGGTACGCGCGCGCAACAGCGCGGGATCGTGGCTGGCCGTGATCGCATGCAGGTCGACGACGCAGTAGAACGCGTCGTGGGTATCCTGCATGGCCACCCAGTTCCGTAGCGCTCCCAGGTAGTTGCCGAGGTGGAACGAGTCGGCGGTGGGCTGGATGCCGGAGAGCACCCGGGGGCGCGCGGGGACGGCCTGGGACATGCGGGCAATTCTGACACCCGGCCGGCCGGCGCAGCGGGCCGGCCCCGAGGCGGCCGGATCCGGGGGAACCCGGACGCGCCGCGGTGGCTCGTACCCTGAAGGCGTTGCCGGTCGTGCGGAAATGGTGGTCGATGGGACGGGCGGAACAGGAGTTCGGCGAGCTCTACCACGCCTGCTACCGCCGGCTGGTCGCGCAGGTCTTCGCGTTCACCACCGAGCTGACCGAGGCTCAGGACGTCGTGCAGGAGGCGTTCGCGCGCGCGCTCGCCCGGCCCAACGGGCTGGCCGGCGTGGCGAACCCCGAGGCCTGGCTGCGGACCGTCGCGATCAACGTGATCCGCCGCCGGTGGCGCCGCCGCCGGCTCCTCGACACGATCCTGCTGCGCGACCGGCCGATCGCCCGGGTCGTGGCGCCCGGTCCGGAGCCGGAGAGCGCGGACCTGCGGGCCGCTCTGGCCCGGATCCCCTTGCCGTATCGCGAGGTGATCGTCCTGCACTACCTGGCCGACCTGCCGGTCGACGAGGTCGCCCGGGTGCTGGAGATCCCGGTCGGCACGGTGAAGTCCCGCCTCTCCCGTGGCCGGACCGCGCTCGCGAGCCAGCTCCCCGGCTACCAGGAGTCCCCCATCGACACGGCGGAGGTGGCCCGTGCCCAGCCTCGATGACCGGCTTGTCGCGTCGCGTACCCAGCTGCTCGACGAGATCAGCCAGCCGGACCTCGGCCGCATCGCCAAGCGGGCCGGCCGGCTACGCCGCGGCCGGGTCGCGGGGCGTACCGGGGCGACGCTGCTGGCGCTCGTCGCCATCGGTAGCCTCGTGGCCCGGTCGTGGACCGGGGACCGCGGCACCCCGCTGCCGGCCGCGACGCCCGAGCCGACGCCGCAGACCGGCGTCGTCTACACCGATGCCGGGATCACGGTCAACGGCCTCGTACCCGACCGGCGGGTCATCGATGTGCGCGGCAAGATACGGGACGTCGAGTTCGTCGACCCGGACCACGGCTGGGTGCTCACCGCCGACTGCCCGGCAACCGAGGGGACCTGCGTGCTCAACCTCGCCGGTACGGCCGACGGCGGGCTGACCTGGCAGATCGCCCACCTCACGCCGGCCGCGGTACCCGACCTGGTCCCGCTCGACGAGAACACCGTGGTGCTGCACGGCGCCGGCACGTCGATGGTGTCCACCGACGGCGGCGCGCGGTGGCAGCCGGTCACCCCCGACCGGCACCCGGTCGACGCGGCGGAGCCGGACGCCCGGCTCCTGCTGCGCACCGGTCCGGCGGGCGGTTGCCCGGGCGCGGTGGTCGAGGCCTGGTCACCCGGGTACGGGTACCGCGGCGATCTGGCCGTACAGCCACCCATCCACGCGTGCTGGATCGCGGCGGCTCCCGCGTCCGACGGCGCGTGGTGGGTCGGCGGTACGGCCTCCGGCGCGCCCGCGGTTGCCGCCACCCGCGACGGCGGCCGTACCTGGCAGGCGTACCCGCTCCCCGGCGGTAGCGGCGACCGGGCCGAGCTGGCGATGCTCGGCAGCGACGTGTACGCCGTGGTCGTGTCCGGCCAACCCGCACCGGCCGTGCTGCGGGCCATCTACCGCTCGACGGACGCGGGCCCGTTCGTGCGTACCTGGGCCGGTGCCGGGCCGCCGGGCACGATCGGCGGGCAGCCGGTACCGCTGCTGGACGGCCGGCTGCTCGTCTCGAACGGGCTCGGTTCCACGGCTCAGCTCGGCGCCTGGTACGTGAGCGACGACCGCGGTGCCACCTTCGCGCCCGCCCACGAGCTCCCGCAGATCGGTGTCGTCCGGCGTACGGTCCGGGGCTACGTCGCCTTCGACATCGTCGCGGACGGGTGGGTCGCGTACTCGTCCGACGGCGCCACCTGGCGCAAGCTCCACCTCCATTGACCGTCGTGAGTAGACAGTCGCACCGCGACGCGGGCCATCAGCCACAGCGTCGCCGCGACCCGCAGGAACGTGGCGGCCGGGTAGTCGGTGCCGTCACCGGTGGCCAGGTAGTGCCAGACCGCCAGCCAGTACAGCACCTCGGCGACCTGCCAGCCGGCGAGTTCCACAATGGACGGTCGGGTGAGCGCGGCGAACGGGAGCAGCCACAGTACGTACTGCGGTGAGTAGACCTTGTTCGTCACCACGAACGCGGCCACGGTCAGGAAGCCGAGCTCGGCAAGGGTGGGCGTCCGCGGCGCACCGAGGGCGAGCAGGGCTATCCCCAGACAGAGGGCCACGAACAGGCCGATCGCGATCGGGTCGAGCGGGGCGACGGGCCTCCCGAGCAGGCCCAGGGCGTACCAGACCGAGCCGAAGTCGGCGCCGCGATCGGCGTTGAACCGCCAGAACTCGGCCCAGCCACTCGGGTAGGCGAGCGCGACGGGCAGGTTGACGACCAGCCAGGCGGCCGCCGCCGCGAGCAGCGCCGGTGCGGCCGGCCGGGCCGCCCGGTGGCGGATGGCCAGCAGCACGATCGACCCGAGCAACAGGGCGGGGTACAGCTTCGCCGCCGCGCCCAGGCCGATCAGCGCGCCCGCCCACACCGGCCGCTCGCGTACCCAGGCGAGGACCGCCAGCGACGTCGCGGCGACCGCCAGCAGGTCCCAGTTGATCGTCGCGGTCAGCGCGAGGGTCGGCGCGAGGGCCACCAGCAGCCCGTCGACCGGCCGGCGCCGGACGGCCGCCGTGGCGAGCACCACCACGACCGCGCAGCCGACCAGGAGGAGCGCGGTCAGCTCGACGAAGGTGCGTTTCGCGTCCGGACCGAGCGGGTCCAGGCCTTCGAGCATTCGGGTCAGGCGCGCGGTCAGGTCCATGACGTACCCGCTGAGCACCGGGTACTCCAGGCCCTTGCCCGCCGCGTAGGGGAACACGCCCTGCGCCAGCCCTCGCTGGGTGTACATCACCGGCAGGTCGCTGTAGCACCGCCGGCCGAACAGCAGGCTCACGTCGTACGGCCAGCCGGCGGCGTGGCACGGCCGCTTCTGCAGCCAGCCGAGCAGGAAGGTGACCACGGTGGCCGTTGCCAGGGTCACCTTGGTCGTCCGCACCGGCCCATCCTGCCCCACCGGGCAGCCGGCCGGCCCGGCGCGGTGCTAGCCGGCGAGGTCGCCGACCGGGTTGGACCCGACGGCGGGCGCCGGTACGACACCGGCCGCGGGCACCGCGGCGGCCACGGGCACCGCACTGGCCCCGAGCCCCGGCGCGGCCGCGGGCGG
>JAEHDK010000523.1 GCA_016880465.1 Micromonosporaceae bacterium | reverse complement strand
GCCCGCTGCTCTGAGGCCGGCGGCCGGCCGGGTACCGGCCCGGCTACGGCGCCGCGAGCGTGACCTGTACGACGAGCCCGCCGCCGGCGCGCGGTTCGGCGGTCACCGCGCCGCCATGCGCCCGCGCGATCGCCCGGACGATCGACAACCCCAGGCCGAAGCCGCGGCCGCCGCGTTCGGGGGCCCGCTGGCCGCCGAGCCGGCGGAACGGCTGGAACAGTGACTCGACCTCGTACCGGGGTACGACCGGCCCGGTGTTCGTCACGCTCAGGGCCGGGCGTCCGGCCACGGCCGAGGTGGTCACCCAGACCCGGCCGGCGGCCGGCAGGTTGTGCCGGATCGCGTTCTCCACGAGGTTCTGGACGAGCCGCTCGAGCAGGATCGGGTCGCCCACCGTGACCGCCGGGTCCAGGTTCGCCGCGATGTCGATCCCGGCCCCACCGGCCCGGGCCCCCGCCAGGTCGAGCACGTGCCCCGCCACCTCAGCGAGGTCCACAGTGGACTGTTCGGTGACGGCGTTCTCGCTGTCCGCCAGCATCAGCAGGCCGTCGATCAGCCGTTCGTGCCGCTCGTTGACCGCCAGCAGCTGCGCACCAAGCGAGCGCAGCTCGGCCGGGGCATCGGGCCGGCTCACCGCGAGCTCCACGAGGGCGCGGTTGAGCGCGAGCGGCGTACGCATCTCGTGCGAGGCGTTGGCGACGAACCGCCGCTGGCCGTCGAACGAGCGGTCGAGCCGCTCCAGCATCGAGTCGAAGGTGTCCGCCAGCTCCGTCACCTCGTCCCGCCGGCCGGACAGCGCAATCCGTTCGTGCAGCCCGCGGCCGGCGGGGTCGGTCGCGGCGATGCGCCGCGCGGTGTCGGTGATGCGGTGTACCGGCTGCAGCGCCCGGCCGGCCACGAGCCAGCCGAACGCACCCGCCACGAGGCCGACCCCGAGCAGCGCGATGCCGCCGCGGGTCAGCAGCGAGTCGAGCGTGTCCTGCCGGAAGCGCTCCTGCTCGGCGCGGAACGCGTCCACCGCCTCCGCGATGTTGACCTCGCGACCGTCCGGCAACCGGACCAACGCGCCGGGGCCCCCGGGGCCGCCGCCGACGCGCGCCGCCCGGAAGTCGATCGCGCCGCGGTCGGGGCCGAGCCGCGCCTGGAGGCTCTGCTGCACCAGCAGGTACGTGACGCCGAGCAGGACCGCGCCGGCGACCAGGAACAGCCCGCCGTAGAGCACGGTGAGGCGCACCCGGATCGTCCACCGCTTCATGGCAGCCGGTACCCGACGCCCGGCACGGTCTGGACGAGCTGCGGTTCGCCCAGCTTGCGGCGCAGCTTCATGACCGTCACCCGGACCACGTTCGTGAACGGGTCGATGTGTTCGTCCCACGCCTTCTCCAGCAGCTGCTCGGCGCTCACGATCCCGCCCTCGGCGCGCAGCAGCTCGGCGAGCACGGCGAACTCCTTGTTCGCCAGCGGTACGAACCGGCCGTCCCGGTACACCTCGCGGCGGGCCGGGTCCAGCCGGATCCCGGCCCGGGCGAGCACCGGCGGTGCCGCCTTGCGGGTGCGCCGGCCGAGCGCGTGGACCCGGGCGGACAGCTCGACGAACGCGAACGGCTTGGCGAGGTAGTCGTCGGCGCCCAGGTTCAGCCCGGTCACCCGCTCGCGTACGCCGGCCGCGGCGGTGAGCATCAGCACCCGGGTCGGCACCTCGGACTCCACGATCGCGCGGCACACGTCGTCGCCGTGCACGACCGGCAGGTCACGGTCGAGCACCACGACGTCGTAGTCGTTGACGCCCAACCGCTCCAGCGCGGCGTCGCCGTCGTACGCCACGTCAACCGCGAACGCCTCGCGGCGCAGCCACTCGGCGATCGCGTCGGCGAGGAGGTTTTCGTCGTCCACCACTAGGATGCGCACGTTGTCCTGCTTTCGCTTCCCGGGTACGGGCCTCGATCGTGCCTCAGCACCCGATAACGCGGCCATAAACCTGGCTGCCGGCGGAGAATGGCGGCGGAAATCCTGTGCGTCGGCTGGAGCCGGCCGCTCCGCGGTTACGCCGGATTTATCCCCCAGGCGGTTGACTGGCCGGCGACTGCCGGCGTGGACCGGCGGCGAGAGGAGTACGACCATGCGACGACGCAGGATCGGGTCGGCCGTTGCCGGACCCGTGCTCGCGCTCGTGCTCGGCGCCGTGAGCGCGTGCGGCAAGGCGGCCGCGGACGACGGAGTAGCGACGGCCAGCGGCGCCAGACCGAGCACCGGTGCCAGCGCGGACGCCAACGCCGATGGCGCGAAGTTCGCCCAGTGCATGCGCGACAACGGGGTCGACATCCCCGACCCGGACCCGGCGACCGGCCGGCCACAGTTCGGCGCCGGTGGCGGGCCGAACCGTACCCAGGCCGACCGCGACGCATTCCAGAAGGCGCTGCAGGCCTGCCGGTCGCTCCTGCCGAACGGCGGGGTACGCCGTACGCCCGACGCTGCCCAGCTCGAGCAGCTGCGCGCGTTCGCCCAGTGCATGCGCGACAACGGCGTGGACGTGCCCGATCCCGACCCGAACGGCGGCGGGTTCGGCTTGCGTGCCGGCGGCGGCAACGGCACCGGCGGCCCGCCGAATATCGACCGCAACAGCCCGACCTTCCAGAAAGCGATGGAAGCCTGCCGCAGCAAGCTGCCGCAGTTCCGGACGGACGGTAACCGGTGAGTACGGATACTGAGGCACCGGCGACCGAGCCGAACCCGGTCCCGGTGCGGTCGCGGTACCGGCGCCGGCGGCGTACCCGCGCCGCGGTCGGTACCGGGATCGCGGTCGTCGTCGTGGGCGCCGCCGCCGTGGCCGCGTTCGGGTTCGGCGGCGCCGAGGCCCAGACGCCGGTCGCGAACCGGCTCCCGCCCGCCACCGGCAAGGTCACCCGTACCACGCTGACGCAGACGCAGAATGTCAGCGGCACGCTGGGGTACGGCGACACGCACGTGATCACCGCCCGGTCGAGCGGCTTGCCGACGGGTTCCGGGTCGGGCACGGCGACCGGTGGCGGGGCCGCTGGCGGCTCGACCGGTAACGGTTCGCCGGGCGGCGGTTCGGCGGCGGGTAGCGGCTCGGCCGGCACCGGCTCGGCCGGCAACGGATCTGGTGGGACCGCCGCGGCGGGCTCGACCAACACGCTCACCTGGCTGCCCGGGATCGGCGCCACGGTCAGCCGCGGCCAGCCGGTGTACCGGGTGGACGACCGGCCGGTGGTGCTCCTGAACGGCACGATCCCGCTGTACCGGGTGTTGCAGCCGGGGCTGACCGGTGCCGACGTCAAGCAGTTCGAGCAGAACCTGAGTGCGCTCGGGTACGGCGGGTTCACGGTGGACGACCAGTACACGAGCGCCACCGCGAGCGCGGTGCGGAACTGGCAGGAAGCGCTCGGCCTGCCCCGCACCGGTACGGTCGACCTGAACCAGGCGGTCGTCGCGCCGGGCGTGCTCCGGGTGGCCGCGCTCAACACGACCCTCGGCTCGCCGGCGAGCGGTGCGATCCTCACCTACACGGGGGTGACCCGGGTGGTCACGATCGCGCTCGACGTGTCCATGCAGCAGCTCGTGAAGAAGGACATCCCCGCCACGATCACGCTGCCGGACGGCCGGACCGTCGCCGGTACGGTCGCCAGCGTCGGTACCGTGGCCAGCCGCGCGACGAGCGGGTCGGGCGCACAGCAGTCGAGCAGCACCACGATAGCGGTCGTCGTCGGGATCGCCGACCAGGCCGCGCTCGGTGCGCTCGACGAGGCGCCGGTCGACGTCACGCTCGTCGCGAGCCAGCGGCAGGACGTCCTCACCGTGCCGGTTGGCGCACTCGTCGCGCTGGCCGAGGGCGGCTACGGCGTCCAGGTCGTCGAGGGTTCGACCACCCGGTACGTGGCCGTGAAGACCGGCATGTTCGCAGGCGGCCGCGTCGAGATCTCCGGGGACACGATCGCCGAGGGCACCGTCGTGGGAGTGCCCAAGTGAGGGCCGTGGTCGAGCTGACCGGCGTCAGCCGCGAGTACCCCGGTGGGGTGCTTGCCCTGTGCGACGTGTCGCTGCACGTGTCGCGCGGTGAGCTCGTGGCCATCATGGGTCCGTCCGGCTCCGGCAAGTCGACGATGCTGCACGTGGTCGGCACGCTGGACCGGCCGTCGTCCGGGACCGTCCACATCGACGGCTACGACGTGGCCGCGCTCTGCGACCGCGAGCTGTCCGCGTTGCGGGCCTCCCGCATCGGCTTCGTGTTCCAGCAGTTCCATCTCGCGGCCGGAGTGTCCGCTGTGGACAATGTCGCGGACGGGCTGCTGTACGCCGGTGTCGGGCGGGCGGAACGCCAGCGTCGGGCCGAGGCCGCGCTCGACCGGGTGGGCCTGGGGCACCGGCTGGACCACCGGCCGCACGAGCTGTCCGGCGGCGAGCGGCAGCGGGTTGCGATCGCCCGCGCGGTCGTCGGCGACCCGGCGCTCGTGCTGGCCGACGAGCCGACCGGGAACCTGGACTCCACGTCCGGCGCCGGCGTCATGGCACTGCTGCGGGCCCTGCACGCGTCCGGTACCACCGTGTTGGTGATCACCCACGACCGCGAGATAGCCGCGAGCCTGCCGCGTCAGGTGGAGATGCGCGACGGCGCAGTCGTCCGGGACACCGCGCCGGCGCCGGCCGAGGCGACCGCATGGTGACGCTGGTCGATGAGATGCGGCCGAGCCGGCAGCCGCGCCTGGTGGCCGCCCGGCTGAGCCCGCGCGACGTCATCCGGGTCGGCGGGGCCGGACTGCGGGCCCGACCGCTGCGGGTCTTCCTCTCCGCGCTGGGCATCGCGATCGGCATCGCCGCGATGGTGTCGGTGGTGGGCATCTCCACGTCGAGCCGGGAGGACCTCAACCGGCAACTGGCCCGGCTCGGTACCAACCTGCTGAGCGTCGGTCCGGGCAGCAACCTGTTCGGCGAGGCGTCGCACCTGCCGGACGACGCGGTCGGCATGATCGGCCGCATCGGCCCGGTCACCTCGGTCACCGCGACCGGCCGGGTCACCAGCGCGCGGGTGTACCGCAACGACCACATCCCGAGCGGCCAGTCGGGCGGCATCGCGGTGCTCGCCGCCCGTACCGACCTGCCGGCCACGGTCGGCAGCGCGATCGCCAGCGGCGCGTTCCTCAACGACGCGACCGCGAACTATCCCGCAGTGGTCCTGGGTACGCGGGCCGCCGAGCGGCTCGGCGTGGGCGAGGCCGGGCCGGAGCAGCAGGTGTGGCTGGGCGGCCAGTGGTTCACCGTGGTGGGCGTGCTGCAGCCGGTACCGCTCGCGCCGGAGCTCGACGCCGCCGCCCTGGTCGGCTGGCCGGTCGCGCAGTCCGTCCTGGGCTTCGACGGGTACGCGACCACGGTCTACACCCGCGCGAAGGACCCGTACGTCGAGCAGGTCCAGGCCGTACTCGCCGCGACCGCGAACCCGGAGAACCCCAACGAGGTACAGGTGTCCCGGCCGTCCGACGCGCTGGCCGCAAAGCAGGCGACCGACCGTACCCTCAACGGCTTGTTGCTGGGTCTGGGCGGGGTGGCCCTGCTGGTGGGCGGCGTCGGCGTGGCCAACACGATGGTGATCTCGGTGCTGGAGCGCCGGGCGGAGATCGGGCTACGCCGATCGCTGGGCGCCACCCGCGGGCAGATCCGGGTGCAGTTCCTCGCGGAGTCGCTGTTGCTGTCGGCGCTGGGCGGCATCGGCGGGGTCCTGCTCGGGATCGGCGTGACCGGGGTGTACGCGAGCACGCAGCACTGGCCCACCGTCGTGCCGGCGTGGGCGATGGCGGGCGGCGTGCTCGCGACGCTCGCGATCGGCGGGCTGGCCGGCCTGTACCCGGCGATCCGAGCGGCCCGGCTCGCGCCGACCGAGGCGCTGGCGACGCCCTAGCCCCGGTGGGCGCCGCGCTGGCCGGTCAGGCGATCGCGCCGACTCACGCGATCGCGGTGTCCAGGGCGATCTCCACCATCTGGGAGAAGGTCTGCTCGCGGTCCGCGGAGCTGGTGTGCTCACCGGTCTTGATGTGGTCGCTGACGGTGAGGATGGTGAGCGCCCGGGCCCGGAACTTGGCCGCGATCGTGTAGAGCGCGGCGGACTCCATCTCGACGGCCAGTACGCCGTAGTCGGCGAGCGCGTCGTAGAGATCGGGCCGGTCGGTGTAGAACGCGTCCGCCGCGAGGATCGGCCCGACGTGCATCTCGATCCCCTTGCGGTGGGCGACGTCCACCGCGGTCCGCAGCAACCCGAAGTCGGCGACCGGGGCGTAGTCGATCAGTCCGTCGAAGCGCAGCCGGTTCATCGCCGAGTCGGTCGACGAGCCGATCGCGGCCACCACGTCGCGCAGCTTGAGCGACTCGGCCAGGGCGCCGCACGAGCCGACCCGGATCAGCGTGCGCACCTCGTAGTCGGCGAACAGCTCGTGCGCGTAGATCGAGGCGGAGGGCATACCCATGCCGGAGCCCTGGACGGACACGTCCATCCCCTGGTACCGGCCGGTGAAGCCGAGCATGCCGCGCACCGTCGAGTAGCACTTGGCATCCTCGAGGTACCTCTCGGCGATCCACTTGGCCCGCAGCGGGTCGCCCGGCATCAGCACGCGTTGCGCGATCTGGCCCGGCTGTGCACCGATGTGGATACTCATGCCGATGATCCTGCCAGGCGTCCTCCGCCTGCTGCGGGGGGTCGGGTACCCTTCTCCGCGGTGGTGTGTCCGAGTGGCCTAAGGAGCGCGCCTCGAAAGCGCGTGAGGGTTCACGCCCTCCGCGGGTTCAAATCCCGCCGCCACCGCTCAGCTCCTCCTCCGGCGTGACGTACCGCCCGCACTCCACAGCGGCGCCCGCCAGTGCGTCATAGGGGTACGCACGCAGGGGAGGGCGGATGACCTTCGAGGAATTCCTGACAGCCCGCCTCGGTGCACTGCTCCGGTACGCCACCGTGCGCCTCGTCCGCGTCAGTCCGGCCAGCGCGGGGACCGGCCGAGTACCGCCAGCAGCCGGTCCTGCTCGGGCGCATCGTCGCCGAGCGGGATCGGCGGCCGGAACGAGGCATCCGGGTGCTGGCGGCGCGGGATATCGGGCACCTCGCGGTCGGCGATATCGAGCACGACCGTGGCCAGGTCGGCGGCCATCTCTATCGGGTGGCCAAGGGCGGCCGCCACGTCCCAGCCGTGTACGACGTAGTCGAGCAGGTGGAAGCTGATCGCCTGCGGGGCCGGGAAGAGCGTGGCATGGCTGATCTTTGGCAGCCAGAACCCCCGGTCGAGCACGCCATCCGCGCCGAACGCGGCCACCACGCGGTCGACCGACCGGCGGTAGTCGGCGCGTAGGTCGTCGTCGAAGGTCAGGTCGTCCCAGACCGTACGGTCCACCCGCTCGCCGTCCGCGGCCGCCGCGAAGCCGCGGTTCTCCAGGATCATGTGCTCGACGAGCTGCCGCAGGTTCCACCTCGAGCACGGCGTCGGCAGCCCCCACTGGTCGTCCCGGACGAGATCGACGATCTCGGCACTCTGCCGCATGGCCCGGCGATGAAGATCAAGCATGAGCGGAGGATACGAGATTCGAACTCGTGAGGGGTCTCCCCCAACACGCTTTCCAAGCGTGCGCCCTAGGCCGCTAGGCGAATCCTCCGCCGGACACGATACCGAAGCGACCCGGCGGTAGCCGACCCGGTAACGCCGCGGCCGGCACCGGCAATGCGCCGGCCGGCCCGGTAACGCGCCGGCCGGCCCGGTATGGTTGGCAGTGCCCCTCGTGCGGCGTACACCTCGTGAACCTCCCCAGGGCCGGAAGGCAGCAAGGATAAGCGAGCTCTGGCGGGTGCACGGGGGGCCTCGTCGTACGTGGCCCGCGGCACTCACCCGGCCGGTCCGGTATCGATGTGTAACTTGAGTTACCACAACCGCAGTTACATACCGGAGGAGCTGGCGATCGACAAGCCGCAGGCCGGGGGAACCTACCCGGATCCTGGCGATAGGCGAGGCCAACGCGGCGACGAAGCCGGTCGACGTCGCTGAGCTGGCCCGGCTCGACCACCTGCGTACGCTGCTGCCGGGTACCGGGCCCATCCGCTTACTGATCTTCGGGCGGGCCGGGTTCAGCCCCGCCCTGAAGCGGGCCGTCCGAGCCCGTACCGAGGTCGGCCTGATTGATCTTGATCGGCTGTACCACGGCGACTGAGCCGACCCCGCGCGACCCGGGATCGGGCAGGTGGCGGGCGTACCCCGCGGGTACCGTGGGCACTTGCGCTGGAAGGGGTGAACGACGTGGCACTCGCGCTCTACCGGAAGTATCGGCCGCTCACGTTCGCCGAGGTGATCGGCCAGGAACATGTCACCGAGCCGCTCAGCCACGCGCTGCGCGCCGGCCGGCTGCACCATGCGTACCTGTTCTCCGGCCCGCGCGGCTGCGGCAAGACGTCCAGCGCCCGGATCCTCGCCCGCTCGCTGAACTGCGTGACCGGCCCCACGCCCGACCCGTGCGGTGCGTGCGAGTCGTGCCGCGGGCTGGCCGCCGACGGGGCCGGCTCGATCGACGTCATCGAGATCGACGCCGCCTCGCACGGCGGCGTGGACGATGCCCGCGACCTGCGCGAGCGCGCGTTCTTCACGCCCGCCGCGAGCCGCTACAAGATATACGTCATCGACGAGGCGCACATGGTCTCGCCGGCCGGCTTCAACGCGCTGCTCAAGCTCGTCGAGGAGCCGCCGGACTACGTCAAGTTCGTGTTCGCGACCACCGAGCCGGAGAAGGTGCTCGGCACGATCAAGTCGCGTACCCACCACTACCCCTTCCGGCTGATCCCACCGGGGGTGCTCCGGCCGTACCTGGAGGAGCTGAGCAAGCGCGAGCAGGTGGCCGTCGAGCCGGCGGTGTTCCCGCTCGTCGTGCGCGCCGGCGGCGGCAGCGCGCGGGACTCGCTCTCGGTGCTCGACCAGCTGATCGCCGGCGCCGGCGACGAGGGCGTGACCTACGCCGCGGCCGCCGCACTGCTGGGCGTGACCGATGTCGCGTTGATCGACGAGATGTGCGACGCGGTCGCGGCCGGCGACGGTGCGGCCGCGTTCGCCACCATCGACCGGGTGGTCGAGGCCGGGCACGACCCGCGCCGGTTCGCGTCCGACCTCCTGGAGCGGCTGCGGGACCTCATCGTGCTGCAGCAGGTGCCGGAGGCGGCCACCAAGGGCCTGCTCGACGCGCCGGCCGACCAGCTGGACCGGATGGCGCTCCAGGCACAGCGGTTCGGCCCGGCCGCGCTCTCCCGCTGCGCCGACATCGTCCACAATGGACTTATCGAGATGCGTGGCACCACCGCCCCGCGGCTCCTGCTCGAGCTGGTCACCGCGCGCATGCTCCTGCCGGGCGCGGACGGCTCGGCAAGCGGGCTCCTGCACCGGCTGGAGCGCATGGAGCGCCGCCTCGGGGCCAGCACCGCGGACGACGCACCCGCCGCCGCGGTCCAGCCAGTTGTGGGGGTACGGGAGACCGCCGCGCCGCCGCCGCCCGATGGTGGGTCGGCGCCCACCGCCGACGCCCCGGTGCCGGCAGCACCCACCCCGCTACCCGCGGCCCCGGGCCCGATCGATGCGGCCGCGGTCCGGCGCGTGTGGGAAGAGATCCTCGCCATGGTGGGGCGGCGCAGT